>DASYWB010000319.1:0-1928 GCA_035936495.1 Thermomicrobiales bacterium | reverse complement strand
GGCGGGCATCCACCAGTTCTTGTCCCCGAGGAGCTCCATCGTCGCCGGCACGAGGAGCATGCGGACGATGGTGGCGTCGAGGAGCACGGCCAGAGCGAAGCCAATACCAAACAGCTTCCCGGTGCGGGAGTCCTCGAAGACAAAGGAGCCGAAGACGACAACCATGATCGCCGCGGCAGCGGTGATGACCTGTGCCGTCTTCGCGAGGCCGTCGGCGACCGCGAGGGCGGAGTCGCGTGTCTTGTCGTATTCCTCGCGGACCCGTGAGAGCAGGAAGACCTCGTAGTCCATCGAGAGGCCGAAGATGATGGCGAATAACATCAGCGGGACGATCGCTTCGATCGGGCCGGTGTCGATGCCGATGATGCCGGCACCCCGGCCCCATTGGAAGACCACGACGAGCACACCGTAGGTGGCGCCGATCGACAAGACGTTCATGACGACTGCCTTGAGGGGCACGAGAAGTGATCGGAACACGAGCATCAGGAGGAGGAACGACAGCGCCAGCACAGCGCCGAAGAACACCGGTATGCGGCCAGCAAGGAAACCGGTGAAGTCGATGTTCGCGGCGGCCGTCCCGGTGACGTTGACCTCGAGCGTGGTGCCAGCAATGGCCGCAGGGATCACGTCGTCGCGCAGTTTCTTGACGAGCTCGGTGGTGGCAGCATCCTGCGGCGCCGTCTCAGGAACCAGGTTGATGAGGAACGCCTCGGGCGCGGTCGCCCGGTTGGGGAAGGCGGGGGTCACGGCGGCGACACCTGGGGTTTCGGCTAGCGCGGCCTCGAGCGATGTCATCGCGGCGGTGCTGTCTCCGTCGCCGGGCACGACGGTGATCAGGAACGGGCCGTTGAAGCCGGGGCCGAAGCCGTCGGCGAGCAGGTCGTAGGCCTGGCGGCTGTAGGTGTCCTCGGCGAGGTTGCCGTCGTCGGAGAACCCGAGACGTAAACCTGAGACCGGCGCGGCGAGAGTGAGCAGGAACAGCGTGCCGGCGACGACCCAGAGCCACGGGCGGCGTTGGATGGTCCGGCTCCACCTGTAGGCGAGGGTCTTGCGGACTGGCTTGGACCGCCGGTGCGGCACGGTCTTGCGCAAGGGGCGGACTGCCAGGCTGAGAAGCAGAGTGAGCGCGGCCAGTCCGGCCCCGACTGCTGTCACGGCGGGGATACCTACGCCGACGCCGAAGAGGGCGACGGCGACGAAGCCGGCGGTGATGAGGCCGCGCCAGCGGGTCACCTCGACGCGATCTTGAGCGAATCCAAGGAGCGCGGGGAGAAGCAGGATCGAGGTGACCATCGTGGCGAGCACGGTCACCGCGACACCGATGCCCAGTCCTGCGACCCAACCGATCCCGATCAGGAGCAGGCCGAGGAGCGACACGACGACGGTGACGCCGGCGAAGATGACGGCCCGACCCGCGGTGTCCATGGCGGTGACCGTCGCCTCGCGTGGTAAACGCCCGGCGTGGATCCCTTCCCGGTAGCGGGTGACGATGAACAGGGCGTAGTCGATGCCGACGCCGAGCCCGATCATGGCGCCCAAGAAGGTGGTGAAGTCCGGGATGTTTACGACGTTGCTGAGCGTGACGATGAGACCGAGCCCGGCTCCGACGCCGCCGAGGGCGACAGCGATCGGCAGGCCCATGGCGAGGACCGACCCGAAGGCGAGGATGAGTACGAGGATGGCGAATCCGAGGCCGATGAACTCGGTCTTGGGAGGTTCGAACACGGCGAGGGCCGTGCCGCCGGGAAGAACTGTCAGCCCATCGATAGCCGGGGCCGCGTCGAAGATTGCCGTTCCGAGGGCCGCCGACTCGGTCAGGCCGACATCGGCGGCCATGTTCACCTGCGCATAGGCGAGCTGTCCGGCCAGTGGGCCGTCCCGCGAGATCTGCGATTGCCCCTGCGCTGTGTACGGCGACACGACAGTGG
>DASYWB010000318.1:0-9038 GCA_035936495.1 Thermomicrobiales bacterium | reverse complement strand
CGACGCCTGCGAGCAGATGAGAAACCGGCTACAAACCTAAGCCTACTGCGACTGAGCGTTACGGCCATGCCTGATCGCGTCGTCTTATCTCTTATCCCGTCAAACAGGAGGCCATCTTGTCTCTCGGCTCGGCCACGACATCACCTAGGCACCATGGAGTCTCACCTCTTTCGGCACGGGTTCAGCCGCGCTATTCCGCACGGGCATCAGCAGCGCAAGCGCGCGGTGCGACCGCGCGATCTGTCGGTCTGTGTGTCCTCAGCTTGGACGGCCTTGCCCGTCAAAGGGTCGTAGACGGTGAGCGCAAAGCGGCTGGTCTCCGGGGACATCCCCCGAGGGATGAGAAAATTGTAGGTGGCGGAGCGGATACCGCCCGAGCCGTCGGAAGGCCGCAGGACCGCCTCTTCCGCGGAGATCAGGCGTCCGTCCCGGCTGAGCAACCGCGCCCGAACCCGCGTTGCTTGTTCGATAGGCGCTAAGGTGTGAAAGTAGAAGGTTACCTCGATCTCATCACTCGGCGTTGCTGGC
The DNA here is from genome assembly GCA_035936495.1 of Thermomicrobiales bacterium. Classification (GTDB taxonomy): domain Bacteria; phylum Chloroflexota; class Chloroflexia; order Thermomicrobiales; family UBA6265; genus DASYWB01. The sequence goes on along the minus strand of DASYWB010000318.1, from coordinate 8,510 downwards.
TCGTCACCCCAGACGTAAGCGAGGAAGCGGACGGCGTTACCGAAGTCCGTCGCGCATGGGTCGTTCCTGACCAGATAGGCCGGGAGTGGTGCATCCTGCAGGTCATAGAGATAGGCGTAGGGGAACCCTTGGACGCGGGCGATCATAATGGGTTCCCTGCCCGCAAAGTACCGAATCAGTGCTGGAGGAACCAGCTCACGTTGCGTTTCGGTCACGTACAGCACGTAGTAATCAGAACTTAGCCAGGCGGCAACGGTCCGCATATCAGCCGCGAACTTCGTAAAGACGAGGTCACCTTCGAGAAAATACGAGAGAGTACTCGGCCATGCCCGCGTGAGGACCTGAAGCCGGTCCGCGTTCGGAAGCGCGTTAAGGTGTCGGGCTATCTGGTCCAGGCCTTCACCCCAACCAAGCATCATCTCCTCGGAGGCGGCATCCACACCGCCCAGGATGGGATTGTAGTAACCGAGGTAGTAGGGGTAAGCCAGCCCGGCAGTTAGCGCCTGGGCGCCAATCGCCAGAGCGATGATGGCAGGCGAGGCCGCTCGAATCAGCACCCGCGGCCGGTGCCATAGCCAGTTCACTAGGGTAAACCAGCCCACCCCGGCGACGAGATCAAGCGGCGGGTAGGCCGGCAGAAGGTACCGATCAAATTTCTTGGCGCCAAGGCTCATGAAGATGATAAAGAGGATGCCGAAGAGTGACAGCATGATGACGGGACCGCGGCTCCGCGACCGGATTAGTCGTACGCGCGGTACGGAGAGCAAAGCCGCGGCAAGAGCAAGGCCTATCAGCGAGACGGGGGTCGTCCGCCAAAGGTATGTGACGGGATAGAAGAGTGCGCCAGGGTCACCGCGGACAATGTTGCCCGCGTAGAAGAGCGGAAGCTCGTGTCCTTCGGACGCCATCCGGAAGGTAACCAGGTACATCTTCTTCAGGATCTCACCGGGCACGACCCACATCGCGGGCCAGAGGAGGACAAAGACCGACAAGCCCAAGGCCGCCCAGCCGAGGTAGGCCCGCGAGAGCCGCCACAGCCGTCTGGCGTCGAACCGAGGCTGGTGGCGCCATTCGCCGGCGAGCATGGTGAGCAGGACAAATCCGGCGAACGGAATGAGGAACAGGGCCGGGGAGCGGGTGAGCCAGGCGAGGCCGGCCGCCACGGCCGATACCAGCAGGTGGCTACGGCGTTGACCTCGGAAGCGGTAGTTCAGCAAAGCCAGGGCAGAGAGGAACATGAGGTTGCCGGTCATGGCATCGAGGTGGAGGAGCTGAGACAGCCCGATGTGGAAGGGGTTGAGGGCGATGAGGAGGAACCCGATCGTCGCGGGTCCCCGGCCGATCAGCTTGATTGCCTGGAGGAAGGCCACGGCGAGAACGATGGTGTGCGCGATCACTAGCGCGTTCCGGCTTGCGATCAGGAGCTCGAGTGGAGCGCGGCCATGCTCGCGCAAGACGTCGGTCAGCGAGCTGTCGAACCACTGGTGTACCTGTCCCGGCGCATCGAGGACGTAGCTGGGATAGTCGACCAAAAAGGCCGCCGCTCCGACCCACATGACCGTCACGCCAGGGTGGATAAATTGCAGCGTCCCCGCCAGATCCGCGTGGGCAAGCGCGTAATAGAAGTTTGCGGACCGTGCAAGCCAGATGTGTTCGTCGGGCGTGACCGTGCGGTCCAGCGCCATTGCCCGCGGGAGCCAGATCGCCACGGCGACGATGGTAAGGAGCGCGATGTGGCGCGCGTCGGTGCGTCTCAGAAGGCCTCTCATTCGGCCCTGGCGGACGTGATCGGTTCCGCGAGCATGATGCCCGATGTCTGCGCTCACCCGAGACCCGGCCTTTTCCCTGAATACTGGCTGAAACGTGGACCTGTTGGGCCTCGGGTCAGACCGTGTTGCGCGTGCGATACATCCCGTGTTCACCAATGTAGTCGATGACGGCGTCGGTTGTCTGGTAACGGAGTGGACGACCGGTCGAGGCGCGGGCGCGCAGATCGGTCGCCGAGATGCCGATCGAGGGTGTCGGAACGAGTGTGACGCGATCCTGGATTTCCGGTAGGGTCCGGTATAGCTGATCGAGATCGAGGTGAGAACGGGGTCTCGTCGCGACGGCGAGGTGAGCGAGACCCAGGATCCGCTCCGGCTGATGCCAGGTCGGAAAATCACGCAGCGCATCCTCTCCAAGGAACAAGAAGAAGGCGGCGTCAGTGTGCCCTTCATGCAGTTCGACGAGCGTGTCGGCGGTGTACGAAGGTCCGGACCGCTCGTACTCGATCGTGCTGACTTCGAAACTTTCCTCGCCGGTGATCGCGAGCCGGACCATGGCCAGGCGATGGTGGTCTGACCCGACGAGGCCGCTCCGCTTGTGGGGAGGTCGCGGCGCCGGGACGAACAGGACGCGGTCGATACTCAGCGCGTGGCGAAGCTCGACCGCGGCGATGAGGTGCCCGTAGTGGATCGGATCGAAGGTTCCCCCGAACACCCCAATACGTTCGCTCACCGGCTACGCCTCGCCCACGCTGATCGTGGCGTTCGGGAACGTCTCTTTTAAGCGGCCAAGCACCGCGGGTGTGACCGCGGCGCCCGCCGGCTGCCAGAACTCGATAGCCACGGTCGCGCCTTTCTCGCCTAAGCTTCGCCACGTCACCTGGGGCCGCTTCTCGTCGAGCCCGTTGATTGTCGCGAAGGCGTCCCGAACCATCATCTCGATATGCTCGGGTGGCTCCATGAGGCCTTCGAGAATGACCACCCGGGGATGGGCTGGGTACGTGGAGCGGTTCGTCAGGATCTCCGAGAACATGACCGCGTTCGGAACCAGCACGTGCTCCGCTCGCTCATTCCGAAGGACCGTCGTCCGAATGTCGATGCTCTCGACCAGTCCGTCAAAGTCGCGCACGCGAACGCGGTCACCGATAGAGAACGGACGCTCCAGAAGGATGTAGATGCCGGCGATGAAGTTCTTTAGGACATCCTGAAACGACAAGCTGATCACTATGGTGCTGACGGAGAGAAAGGCGAGCAGGGCCGCCCAATTCGCTCCGAAGAGACCCAAGATGAATGTGCCGGCCAGAATGTAGGCACCGATAGCGACCGCGTTGGCAAGCAGCGCTGTCAGATTAGGTCCGAGACGGGCACGTACCGGCGAGTGGCGCACGCGCGTGCGGAGTGCCCGTGAGATGAAGACGGCTATGACGAGGATGATCAGCGCCTCGACCGCGTGGATAACGAACGAAACCAGACTCCCGTAGGCGGACGTGATCTCGTCTCGCGTTTGTTCCCAGATGCGATCCACCCTTGGCATCCCTTCCGGCGGTCGTACGTCCCGCCGATTCTAGCAGCGGTTCGCGCGAGCGGTACACCGGCGGCTGGTATGATTATCAAAGCTCGCCGAGCATGTGAACGTGGGGATGTCAGTGTTCGATTATCACGTCCATAGCGACTTCTCCGTTGATTGCAAGATCCCCATGGCAGCTTCCTGCCGGGCCGCGATTGACGCCGGGGTCACAGAAATTGCATTCACGGACCATGTCGATCACGAACCAGCGGATCCCGGGGCCGACTTCTACCGCGCGCCGGAGTACCGCCGGGCGATTGCCGACGCGCGGGAGACGTTCGGGGAGCGTTTGACCATCCTGGCGGGCGCCGAGGTGGATTTCAATCGCCGCATCGCCCCTCAAGTCGAAGCGTTCCTCGGCAATAACGAGTTCGACGTTGTCATTGGTTCTGTTCATTACGGTGACGGTGGGCAGATCATCTTCCCCGACTATTTTCGGGATCGCTCGCTGGACGACGTCTTCCTGCCCTATTTCGAGGAGGTCCAGGCGGCCGTCGAGACCGGTTGGTTCGATACCATCGGGCATCTGGATTTGCCGAAGCGCTATGCTCCCGGTACTCACCGGACCTACGACCCAGCGCGCTACCATGAAGCGCTGCGGCCCCTATTCCGGGCGATGATCGACCGCGGCGTCGCCTTTGAGATCAACACGTCGGGTCTGCGCCAGACGCCACAGACGAGCATGCCGGGACCCAGCATCGTGCGTTGGTACGTTGAGGCGGGGGGCTCACTGATCACGACGGGAACGGACTCACACGCTGCCCAAACGGTGGGGGCCGGGTTGGCGAAAACGTTGGCCATGCTTTCGCTTTGCGGGATCGACGCCGTGCAGTCGTTCCGCGCACGCGTGCGTCGCCCCGTGGCCATTGCCGACCTTCTAGCCGATAGAGATGGTTAGTTCGGATAGACCTCCCGATCAGAAGAAGATCCACCGGCCCGCGGCTGACCGGGAACCCGCGACCGCGATACTTCCCGACCTCACGGATCTGTTCGACCGCCGCATTGATCCTCAGCGCCGCGGAGAGCATGATCGCCGCACGCTCCCGGACTGGGCGGTCCCGGCGTCGGAGCCCGCTGATGAGAGTCACGAGCCCGCTGCCTATCCGCCACTCCCGTTGGTGGGCACGCCGACGTTTCGCTTCGATCGAAGCCGGCAAGGCTTTGCGGCGGTCGTCGCCCGACCGCTAGGGATGGCGTTCGTCTTGAGCGCGCCGCTGCTCCTAAGCGGGATACTTGCCTTAGCCGCGTCAGGTGCCCTATGGCGACTAGGCACCAACGCGTTGCCGGTCACGATGCTTGGCCTCTTTGTATTCCAGGTCGCTGGTCTGACCATGGCTCGCGGCGTGGGGTATCTAGAGTGGGCCCCGGTATGGTTAATTCTTGTCGCGGCTCTCGGTGTTCTGGCCCCGCTGCTCGCGCTGCAGGCGCTCTTCGGCGGGGCGCCGTTCGTGTCGGTGGAGCTAGCATCGGCAGGTCCGTTCGTCGCATCCACTCTAGGCGTAGGTCTCGCGCTGCTCGCTGTCACACTGGGTGTAGCACTCCTCAGCCGTGAGGAACCGGAGCGAGCGTCCATCCTCTTCCTCCCCGTCGCGCTTCTCGTGCCGGCGTTGCTCGGCATGTCTCCGGATGTGGTGACGAACGGGGTTCTGAAACCATTGGGCACGGCCTTGCTGGCGGCGGGAGTCTGGTCGCTCGTTGCCTGGCTCGCTCCGCGCGGAATCTGGCTGCTCACCACGCCAATCGCCTTGGCCGCGGAGCTCATCCTGCTCCTGGTCACGGACGGTGGACCGCGCGCTGGCGAGCAGGCCGGGACGGTGGTTGCCGTGGGATATGGGTCTGTTTTGGCGTTGACCGTGATCGCGGGAGTGTCCATCCCGCTTCTGGCAAGGTGGACCGGACGGATAACGGGAGGGCGGGCGCGTTAACAGCGGCGGCCTGTATCAGGCTGCGGGGCTTAGCCGTGTTCGCCGTCGGGTGTGACTCCCGCGTGGCCGTTCGGCGACACGGCCGTCGAACCATCGAGACCAGCCACCAGCGCCATTTCGCCTTCGGCGTCTTTCGGCTTCATGATCGCCATTGACACCACCTGTTCGGACGCGCCCACCCGCATGAGCGTGACGCCTTGGGTGGAGCGCCCGATGCGTGAGATCTGTGATGCCGGGATGCGGATGATGATCCCCCCCGAGCTGAGTAGGATGACCTGGTCATCGGGTTCCGGCATGCCGGCGGCGACGATCTTCCCGGTGCGCTCGGTCAGCCTCATCGCGGTCACGCCCTTTCCGCCCCGTCCCTGACGCGGGAACTGGCCGACCGCCGTTCGCTTGCCCAAGCCCTTAGCGGCGACGACCAGGATGTCACCATCGGGATTGACGACTTCGAAGCCGATGATGTAATCGCCCGCTCCAAGCCGGATGCCATTGACCCCGGCCGCCGGCCGTCCCATCGACCGTACGTCCTTTTCGGCGAATCGGATCGCCTGCCCACTGGCGGTGATGAGCATCACGTCATCGTCGCCGGTCGTCATCCGCACCCATGCCAGCTCATCGTTTGGTTCCAGCCCGATGGCGATCAGGCCCGACGAGCGAACGGACTGGAACTGGTCGAGCGACGTGCGCTTGACGCGGCCAAGCCGGGTGGTGAAGAAGAGATGCGATGCTTCATTGAAATCTCGGACCTTGAGGAGCGTCGTCACCGTCTCGTCCGGCTGGAGATTGATCAAGTTGACGAACGGTACGCCTCTCGCGGTCCGGCTCGCATCGGGCAGCTCGTGGACTTTGACCTGGTAGACCTTTCCCCGGTTGGTGAAGGCCAAGAGGGAGTCCATCGTGTTGGTCGCCAAGATGTGCTTGACTTCGTCCTCGCTGCGCATCGTCATCCCGGTAATGCCCCGGCCTCCCCGGTGCTGCGTGCGGTAGGCTCCGTCGGCGATGCGCTTGACGTAGCCGCGCGTTGACAGCGTCACGAGGACATCGACCTCGGGGATGAGGTCCTCCTCGCTGAGAGCACCCGAGACATCCTGAATCCGGGTCCGGCGCTCGTCCCCGTACTTTTCCTTGAGGTCCCGAACGTCGTCGCGGATGATCGCGAGCACCTTCATGGGGTCGGCGAGAATGGCTTCCAGGCGCGATATCTCGGCCAGCACCTGCCGGTACTCCTCCGCGACCTTCTTGCGCTCGAGGGCGGCAAGGCGGGCTAGCCGCATGTCGAGAATCGCGTTCGCCTGCGCCTCCGAGAGCTTGAACGCGCTCTGGAGATTCTTACGGGCCGACTCGGTGGTCTGAGAGCGCCGGATGGTGCTGATCACGGCGTCGACGTTGTCGAGTGCGATCTTGAGGCCCTCGAGGATGTGGGCCCGACGGCGCGCCCGCTCTAGCTCGAACTCGGTTCGGCGCGTGATAACCACTTGCCGATGGGCGATGTACTCCTGAAGTGCCCGCTTCAGGGTCAGCACCCGCGGTTGGGTACCGCCTTCGACGAGGGCCAGCATATTGACGCCGAAGCTCTGCTGCAGCTGGGTGTGCTTGAACAGATTGTTCAGGACTTTCATCGGCTGGGCATCCCGCTTCAGCTCGATGATCGCCCGCATGCCGGAGCGGTCCGACTCGTCCCGGAGATCGCTGATGCCGTCGAGCCTGCCTTCCTTGACCATCTCGGCAATGCGCTGCAAGAGATTGGCTTTGTTGACCTGGTAGGGCAGCTCCGAGACCACTATCTGATACCGGCCACCACGGGCCGCTTCCTCGACAAACGCTTTGGCGCGGATGACGACCCGTCCGCGGCCGGTCGCGTAGGCAGCCTTGATGCCCTCGCGGCCGAGGATCGTCCCTCCTGTCGGGAAGTCAGGCCCTTGGACGATTTCCATAACGTCTTCGACCGGAGCGTCGGGATGATCCACCAGATAGGTGATGGCGTCGCAGATCTCCCCGAGATTGTGCGGTGGTATGTTCGTCGCCATGCCGACCGCGATGCCGGCGCTGCCATTGATGAGCAGGTTCGGTAGCCGGCCCGGGAGGACGGTCGGTTCTTCGGTCGAGGCGTCGTAGTTCGGGCGGAAATCGACGGTCCGCTTCTCGATGTCGACGAGGAGCTCATCCGCGATCGCGGCGAGCCGGGCCTCCGTGTAGCGCATCGCGGCCGCGCCGTCACCATCAATCGAGCCGAAGTTCCCCTGGCCATCAACCAATGGATAACGGAGGTTAAACCCTTGCGCCATACGGACCAGGGTGTCGTAGGCGGCAGTGTCGCTATGGGGATGGTAGCTCTTGAGGACTTCACCGACGATGCCGGCACATTTTCGATAGCGGGCCGTATTCCGCATGCCCATCTCGGACATCGCATAGAGGACCCGGCGGTGGACCGGCTTCAGACCGTCCCTGGCATCCGGAAGCGCTCGCTGGACGATCACGCTCATCGCGTAGTCGAGATACGACTGGCGCATCTCACTTTCGATATTAGCGATCCGAACGTTTCCGATTTCCACGCCTATTTCTCCCCGTGCCGATAGGTTTAACTCTTGTGGCTAAGGACATAAGTATACCAGAGAAGGTGGTCGCGCGGAGCGCATAGGGATGTGTACGGACGCCCTCTTCGCGGAGAACGGCGCGCCCTGGGATGCCTATGGACGAGAGTGCGCATGGCGAGGAGCCCTTTTCTCCTGGACCGTTTGCGGGTTGGCAGCGGCGGGATCGAGCACACGGGCCTGTCGGCCCCCATCGTCGGGCAGGACCTCGTGTCCTCCCGCGCCGTCAGCGGGTCCGGCGTCGATCCCCCGCGCCGCGCCCATCCCGCACGGGATTGACGGCGCAGCCCGGGCCGACACGAGGTCGGCCCTGCGCCGGTGACCGGCCGCTGGGAGACCGGGGTGTCCCGGAGAGAAGCGAGGAGCCCTCTCCCCAACCCCTCCCCCGATTCCAGGCGAGGAGCTTTCGCGAGTGGGCGCGGCTCAATCCCCTATTAGTGTTCAGCCGGATCTGGCGTTAGAGGTTGGCCGGCTCCGCCAGGGATTGACGTGGGGTTCGGCCGTAGATCGAAATGAACTCCTCCACGCGGTCACGCGCGAGGTCGTCGTGATACTGGTCCGGGGGCGACTTCATGAAGTAGGCCGACGGGGCGAGCAGGGCGCCACCGACGTTACTGTCGAGTGCCAACTTGCAGCAGCGGACCGCGTCGATGACGAC
>DASYWB010000317.1:0-3725 GCA_035936495.1 Thermomicrobiales bacterium | reverse complement strand
TTCGCGCCTCTGGTTCGCAACGATGTTGCACCCGTGTTTTTCGACGAGTTGGCCGGGGCGATGGATCCGGCGTGCTTCGAGGACTACTCCCTTGTCGGGAAGCACGAGCGCGTCCAGGCCGCGACCTATAACGTGGGCGGGTGGTATGACATTTTCCTTCAGGACACGATCGCCAACTTTTTGTCGATGGAGTCTCAGGACAAGCCCAGCAAGCTGCTGATAGGGCCTTGGAGCCACATTGCGTGGCGCAATCCGATCGGCGAGATCAACTTCGGCGCCGGTGCCCAGATTCAGACGATCGACCTCAAGACGGATTTTGGGAGCCTCCAGCTGCGGTGGTTCGATCACTGGCTGAAGGGGGACGATACCGGCATTATGGACGAGCCGCCGATCAAGCTCTTTGTGATGGGCGCCAACGTCTGGCGTGAGGAGACTGAGTGGCCATTGGCTCGCGCGATCCCGACGTCCTATTTTCTGCACGCCGAAGGTGGGCTGAGCGCAGAGGCGCCTAGCGACGAGTTGCCAGATGAGTACGAGTACGACCCTCGCGATCCCGTCCCGACACGTGGAGGGGCGCTCTTGATGCAACCTGACTTTATGGCCGGCCCGTTCGATCAGCGCTCGATCGAAGCACGCCAGGATGTGCTTGTCTACACCTCAGAGCCACTTGAGCAAGACACCGAAGTGACCGGGCCGATCCGGGTCCACCTCTGGGCCGCCTCCAGCGCGCCTGACACCGACTTTGTGGCGCGCCTCTGCGATGTCTACCCCGACGGGCGCTCGATCAACCTCACCGACGGCATCATCCGTGCTCGCTACCGTGGGTTCGCCGATGGTCACCCTGCCTCGCTCATCGAACCAGGACGCCCCTATGAATACGACATCGACCTATGGGCGACCAGCAACCTGTTCAAGGCGGGGCACCGAATTCGGCTCCAAGTCACCAGCAGCTGCTTCCCGCGCTGGGATCGTAATCCCAACACGGGCCATGCCTTTGGCGCTGACGCCGAACTCGCCGTCGCCCGCCAGAGGGTGTTTCACGACCGAGATCGCCCCTCGCGCCTGTTCTTGCCCGTGGTGCGGTGAGGGACGGCTGAGCGCGAAACCGGAAACGACCTACTTGCGGAGGCAACGGGACGACACACGTTCCTATGCGCCTCGAATCTCGTACTCGCTCCTCACCCCATGCACTATGGCGCGGCCAAACGCTCTCCGCGCCAATACGTTCCTCTCCGCTATTATCCGTTCTCCGGCCACCAGTCAATGAGCAGTGAGTTTATCCATCACGGGCTAGCTGAGTCACTCGGTTGCCCTGTGGAGATCAGCCCGCACAGAGCCGGCTCATCGGTTTGGAAGGAGTGAGCCGTGTTCCACCTGTCCATCTACGACGACGGGCCGGCCAGCAACGAGCGTGTGCCGCACGCGCTGGAGGGCGCTGAGATCGCGGAGCGGGTCGCCGTCGATGGCAATGAGGTCGGCAAGCTTCCCCGCCTCGATAGTGCCCAGATCCGAACCGCGCCGCAGGGCGCGCGCGCCTCCTTTGGTGGCCGCCGCAAGAACGGCGGCGTTGCTCAGGCCCGCAGCGGCTAGGTATGCCAGCTCCAGGTGATAGAAGAGTCCGCCCGGATGTGCGTCAGTGCCGACCGCGATGGCACCGCCGAGCTGATGGAATGTGGCTACCGCGTGCTGCATTTGCTCGATAGCAGCGCGCGTATTGTCGCGGTCGGCCTGGCTCCAACCTTCGGTCTGGCGAGCACGCGAGGCGGGAATGGCGACCCTTGCCTCTGCGGACAGGAGGGCGTAGGCAGGGAGCTTCGCCACAGGCGCGTCAGTCAGGCCCGCCCAGTCGGCGAAAGAGCAGATCGCGGGCGTCCAATCCGTGCCCCTCGCCGCCATGAGCGCGAGCACCTCGTCGATCATTCCTTGGGGAGCGGATTGCCATAGCCGTACCAATCGGGCCAGGCGGTGCCCAATGGAGCGATAGCCCTCAATCCATTCGCGGGCGAGAGCCGGGTCCTCGGGCAGACGCGCGGTGTTCTCGACCCCGTCCATGCCGGCGATGACGGCTTCCCGCACGCTCGTGGTCCACGTCTGACCAGTGACAGGCACTCCGCGCTCGTGAGCGGTACCGGTGATGACCGCGAGCGTGGCGGGACTGATGCGCTGGATGACGATGAGCGCATCAGCCTCCGCCTCGATGAGACGTATGACGGCGGCGGGGGCGTCTTCCGGCCCAGTCACCTCCACCGTGAATTCGGGCCACGCGGTCGGTGGCTCGTCCAGATGTGGGCCACACGAGAAGATCCGGGGCCCTGGGATCTCGCCCCGCACGACTCGACGTCGCAGGTCGGCCACAGCACCCAGGGCAGTGCCTGCGAAGCGTACGCTCGTGATCCCCTGCCGCACAAAGAGCTCCATGTCCAACGGCCTGATGAAGTGAGTATGCATGTCGATCAAGCCTGGCAGGACCGTCAACCCAGTGGCGTCAATCACCTGTGCGTCAGGAGGCGGCTGAGCGGCGTCCACGCGAACGATCCGGTCACCCTGGATGAGCACATTCGCCCCGCCTACGGAGTGGGCTGGGGCCCCTCCGTCGTTACTCATGAGGACCCGCCCGCCAACGATCGCGATCATGCTCCCACCGTGCATGGACGGCCTCCTCTCGTCGTTATGGTGCCATGGTGACCGACGCTGACGGCATTGGTCAGTTCGCTTCTGCACACGAGAACACCCTCGGTAGTCACGGGCGATGGACTACGCGGACCTGCATCACCCCGCCGACACCGCCTGGTCTACCCGGATCCCCGCAAGCGAGGATCAAGCGCGTCTCTCAACCCATCTCCAATCAGGTTGAACCCGATCACCGCGGCCAGGATCATCATGCCCGGTGACAAGAGCAGCCATGGCGCCGAGAAGAATTGGATCTGACTGCCGCTGAGCATGGATCCCCATTCCGGCGTGGGCGGCTGGACTCCGAGGCCGAGATACCCCAGGCTGGCGATCCCGACGATCACGGTGCCGGTCTGTAGCGTCATGGCGATGATCACCGGCGCAATGGAGTTGGGAAGGACGTGTCGCAGCATGATCCTCCCGTTGGGCACTCCGAGCGCTCGGGCGGCAAGGACGTACTCCTGTGCCCGCACAGAGAGCACGAGTGAGCGGAGGAGCCGGGCATAGTACGGGATGCCGGCGATCCCGAAAGCGATCAGGGTATTGACCAGTCCGGGGCCAAGCGCCGAGACAATGACGAGCGCGAGCAGCAGGGGCGGGAAGGCCAACATGGCATCCATCAGACGCATGATCACATTGTCGAGAGCACCACCGCCATAGCCGGCGACCAAGCCAACGCCGGAGCCCACCACGGCGGCGATGGCGACGGCAACCAAGCCGATGACTAGCGAGACGCGCGCCCCGTACATGATGCGGGTCAGTTGATCGCGGCCCAATTGGTCGGTGCCGAGCAGATGAGCCGACGATGGGGGTCTGAGCCGCTCCGCCAAATTGGTCTCGATCGGGGAATAGGGCGCGAGCACAGGCGCCAACAACCCCATGGTGAACAGCACAAGCATCATCCCGAGGCCGGTTCTCATCATTGATGAGCGCCCGACGACGAGGACGACTTCCTCGATCCAGGGATGAGGCATGCGCCCGACCATCACTGAGGCGGGTGCAGCTCCCGGCAGGTCGCGCGGTCCTTTAGCGACCGACCTCATGCCATGCTGCTC
>DASYWB010000316.1:0-5620 GCA_035936495.1 Thermomicrobiales bacterium | reverse complement strand
TACGCCGTTCCGATAACGAAGGCCAGGCGCGGTGCCAAAGCCCCGGCTGAAGGTCGACGCATTGAGAGCACCGATTATCTACGCTCCTTCCGCACTCTCTACAAGAGCCGTGCCGGGCCTCATCCAGGGGTGCGCAAGCGCGCCAATCTCGTCGTTGGGAGTATCTCGTTCCCAAGTCAGGTGGCACAACCGCGCCGGGCTTGGTACGATCTAAGAGATGGATCCCGTGTTGCAGCGCCGGTTCCATCGACGCGCCAGTCTGCGCATCAGCGTTTCGTATCATTACGCGGGCCACGACGAGAGGCACGCGCCAGACGCAAGAAAGGTGGAGAGATGCGTCTTCCGTTTGCCTGGGCAATGATCTTCGCGCTGACCATTGGCTCGGTCGCCGTCGGGGCTTCTACCCGACAAGCCGCTGCCGGGTCGTTCCAAGGCGTCGACACGTGGATCACCATCGGCAGCGTCCAACCCTCGGCGGGTTGTCTGGTCGACGTCTCCGTCGAGGTGCGGCAAGCGGGAGCCGCGATCCCCGGGGCCGAGGTTAGCGCTACCCTGGTGCAAGACGGCGCGCTAATCAGCTCTGATTTCGCCACGTCGGGGTCCGGCGGACTTGCCTACCTCGGCATCGATACCGGTTGGGCCGCCGCTGGCTCTTCGGCCCGGCTCGACATCAACGTTGGCGGAGACTACGTCGGTGGCACGTCACTCGACATCTCCGACGGCGGGGGGTGCTCCGGTGCGCCGTCAATGATCACCGGCTACGCCGAAGCCTGGATTCCCGATCCAGGCGCCAGCGAAGTCGTTGCCGTCGAGGCCCAGGAAGCGGCCGCTCCCGATCAGGTGGGCCTCGTCTCGGTCCCAACCTATCGACAACAGCGCAACCTCAGCTGCGAGTACGCCGCGCTGAGCATCGCGACCGGCGCCCTTGGCTATTGGGTCTCCGAGTACCAGTTCGACGAGTTGGTCGGATGGTCGGCCAATCCGCATTGGGGTTACCGCGGCGACATCAACGGCTGGTGGGGTAACACCACCGACTATGGAGTCTACGCGTCAGCCCTCGTTGGCCCCCTCGCTCAGTTCGGCTTCCACGGTGATGTCTTTTACGGACAGGGAGATACCTCCGGCCTGACCGCTCGTCTCGATGCCGGTCAGCCCACGTTGGTCTGGCTCGGCTTGTGGGGTGAAACGGGATTCTACGAGACCATGGAGGACGGCAGCTCCTTTAAGCTGGTCCCCGGTTACCATGTGATGGTTGCCTACGCCTACGACGATTGGGGCATCTATCTCTCCGATCCTGGAACCGGTGGCTATCGCTCGTATTCCTGGGGCGACTTCATCTGGATGTGGAATGTGCTCGATGGCATGGCGTTGAGCGTGTCGCCGGCCTAGCGCCACCTCCACCACCGGGCGTGTAGCGCCAGCCTACCCTCTGATTTCGACGAGAGTCGCGTTGAGAGAGGTCACTCGCGCTCCCGCCCCCTGGTGTCCACCGGAAAGCATTCACTCAGAATCCGTGTCACATGGCATGCTCGGATGATTAATGTGAGCGTCGGCACAAAGTTCTGAAAGGGTTCCGAGGCGGCCGCCAGAGATCACTCCGGCGCGGTTCACCCGGATTCCAAATAAACGGGTGACCTAGTCCTGCCTCGGCACCTCCCCATCGTTGCTGGCCATCTGCCTATCGCCTATGGATCTTCGGGGTAGGTGATCCGCTCCCCATCCACCCGCGCGAATGGGGTCAGCTTGTGCGGCAGGGCGCGGGTACGGCTCTGAATGTCGTGGGACGCCACGCCGCGGACGAGGAGGGCGTCAGCGATGAGCGAGCGATGGCAGCGCCAGGGAACGGCTTCGGCACACATCAGGGCGACGGTCCCGGTAGCGGCCAGCGCGTGGAGCTCGTCCAGGCCGCGGGCGAAGTCGGCGGTCTGCATGTAGTCGGCGTAGGCGCGGAAGCTGGCGTTGCGCCAGCCGGTGTTCGGCGAGCCGGCACCTAAGCCGCGCCGTAGCCCACCCAATCGGGGCAGGTGAGCATAGGCGATGCCGGTAGGTGGCACGGCGATGGTCAGCTCTTCGATGTTGAATTGTGGGTTACGGCGCGAGCGCGGCATCGCCCGCACGTCGGCCAGCGTGGCGACACCATAGCGATGGAGGAGACCGATCAGCTCTTCAAGCGGCCGGGTTGAGTGGCCAATGGTGTAGATCGCGGCGTCGGCCCAGGAGTGGTCGGGGCAGGAGGCTTCCTGCGACACCGCGATCTCTGGACCATTAGCGCTCGTGTCGTCCATCCCAATGGCTCGTCTCAATGGTCCGATCCCTCACGACCAAGAAACCGGTCCGGCCCACCGACTTACCGGAGTGGTACTAGCTGACTCATCCCAGAGCTTCGCCCCGCGACCCCGTGGCCGGCGTGACAACCATTCCCCGGCAGCGAACCGTGGTCACCGGGTCACGTTCTCAAGTCTAGCCGTTCAGACGCACTCCGGCTCGGGATGTTGGAGAGGCCTCACCTGACTTCCCCGCGGACCTGGCGGTGCCTGGAGAGCGCCGGCAGGTTGGTGGGAGCCTAGTCACGGCGTGCCGCGCGCTCGGCCTCCAAACGCGGCGCTTGCCCTGTCTACACGGCCTATTACGCCGAATCTGGGTGATTAGCGTTGGTGACGCTTCTCCCATGGAGCTGCCACCCCTGAGCTGTCGTGAAAATGCTAGATAACCGGGTCTTGACAGCGGCGGGTTCGTCCGCTACCGTAGTGTTTCTTGGCAAGGGCCGGGTTGATTTCGGTGAGATACCAGCATGAGGGAGTTGACGATGGTGCCACGGTTCACCTTCATCCCGTTCGGAGGCCGCATGCGGCTTCTTCCGGGGGAGGCGTGTGCCCTGTTGCCATTGCCGCCGTGGGACGGAGACTGAGTCCTCCACGACACGCGCAATTGAGCCACGGCGGTACCCCCCGGTCATGACCGGGGGGTTTTATATGTCTAACGCGGGACGGGGAGTCTGCCGCGAGAGGAGGGGGCGCGATGCACGCGCTGGAACTGTCGGGGGTCCATAAGGCGTTCAAGAAGAGCAAAGCGGAACGGAAGGACGGCGATGGCCCGGCCAAGGCATTGGATGGCGTCTCGCTGACGGTCAACCGGGGCGAGATCGTGGGCATCTTGGGTCCGAACGGGAGCGGGAAAAGCACCCTCGTGCGCGTGATCTCGACGTTGATCGTGCCCGACGCGGGCTCGGTCCGCGTCTTTGGCGTCGATGCGCTCAAGGAGGCGAAGACCGTTCAGCGGACGATGAACCGCGTCAGCGTCGAGGCCAGCTTCTTCAAGAAGCTCTCGGCGATGGAGAACCTGTTGTATGGCGCCAAGCTCTACGGGATGACGACCAGTGAGGCTAAGCCGAGGATCAAGGAGATCCTCGCCAATATCGGGTTCGAGTACAGCCGAGCGGGTGAGCCGATGGAGCACCTCTCGCGCGGCATGCAGCAGAAGATCGCGCTGGCGCGGGCGCTCTTGACCAGCCCGATGCTGATGCTCTTGGATGAGCCGACGACGGGTCTGGACCCACGGAGCAAGAAGGAGGTCCAGGCGTTCGTCCGCCAGATTCACGGCTCGCATGATTCGTCGGTGCTGCTCTGCACCCACGACATGGCGGAAGCGGAGGATCTATGCGACCGGGTCGGCATCATGCTGGACGGTCAAATCATCGAGATGGACGAGCCCGGCACGCTCAAGCGCCGGTACCAGCAGAATGGAAAACTCCCGACGCTGGAGGACGTCTTCATGGCCGCGACCGGCAAGTCCTTCGAAGAAGCGGAGGATAAAGAGGCGCGGCAAGCCGAGAAAGTCGAGGTAGGTTGATGCAACAAGGTCCTATCGCGCTGGGCAATAAACGTTCGAACTGGCTCATGGAGCTGATCGCGGTTTGGGGGTTCGTCCAGCGCAACTACTATCTGACCAAGCGGTATTTCTGGTGGGAGTTGGTGTGGCTCGTCTATACCACGGCCAACGCGCTCAGTATCGGCTATATCGGCGCTGGTCTTGGCGGCGAAAACATTGCCAGCGCAACGACGTTCCTCCTGATCGGCGCACTGCTCTGGAGCTACCTCTCGATGCTCTTCGACATCCTGGCCGAGACGGTGATGTGGGAGCGTTGGGAAGGGACCATTGAGTACACGTTCATGTCACCGGTGAGCCGGGCGACGCACCTGATCGGGACGGGGATCTACGCGGTGATCTACGGCATCATCCGGATGGTCGTGATGCTGGGAGTCATCTCGCTCTTTTTCGATCTGCAGCTCAGGAACGCGAACTACCTGGCGGCATTCGTGATTCTCGCGATCGCGAGTGTCTCGCTCGTCGGGTTCGGCATGGTCGGGTCCGTGATGCCGCTGCTCTCACCGGAGAAGGGCGCGCAGGTGACGTTCATCTTCGCCTCGATCCTGCTCCTGGTCTCCGGCGTCTATTACCCCATCGAGGTATTGCCGGGATGGATGCAGGCCTTAGCCAAGATCTCGCCCGCGTACTATGCGCTCCAGGGGATGCGCAGCGCGCTGGTAGATGGTGCGGCCCTGGCGAGCCAGTGGGCGAACATCTGGCCATTGCTGATCATCGGCGCGGTCTCCGTGCCGCTCGGCATCCGCATCTTCGAGCTTGGCGAGCGCTTCGCCAAGCGCACCGGCCGCCTGAAGCGGAGCGGATAGTTGAGGAGGCGGCAAGGCGGGAAGGCGGCAAGGGGAGAGGCCGGTCGTCTTCTTCCTCCCCACCTGCCCGCCTACATGCCTTCGTCCTCCCGAATCAGAGGGAGGTGGACGGTGAACGTGGTGCCCCCGGCGGGATCGGAGGTGACGTCGATTCTGCCGCCGTGGCTGGCGACGATCTCGTTAGCGATGTAGAGCCCGAGGCCTAGACCACCAGATCCCCCCTGGCGTGTGTGATCCAACTGCGCGAAACGCGAGAAGATGTGCGTCAGCTCCTCGGCGGGAACACCTGGCCCATGGTCGTGGACACTGATCTCAATGTCGCTAGCTTGTGCTCGGACGCAGACGTCAGTCCGGTCGGCCTCGGGCGCGTGGGTCATCGCATTGTTGAGGAGGTTGAGGAGTACTTGCTCGAGGCGGCTGTCATCGCCGAGCATGAAGGCGGCGCTCACGCCATGGAACGCGATTTCCTTGTCGGGCGCGAGGAGTTCGGCGGTGGTCACGGCGCGGCGAGCGACATCGAGCATGTCGATCGGTGTCCGGGCAAGCGTGAATTTGCCGCTCTGGAGCCGTGCCACGTCCATCAAGTCGTCGATATACCGGCGCATCCCGTGAATCTGATCAGCGACCACCGCGAGGTAGCGGTCAACGACTGGCTGACGCTCCGTGCCACGGAGGTGGCGCTGGATCATCTGAAGCGAGGCGTGCAGCGCGGTCAGCGGCGTCCGGAGCTCGTGGCTCGCCATGGCCATGAACTGATCTTGGAGGCGGCGGAGACTACGGTCGGTGATGTCACGAATGACGACGACGCCCCCTTGGTTTTGTCCGGGATCGAGCGGCGCACCGGTCGCTTCGAACCAGCGCCGGTTACCATCCGGACTCTCCAGCATGAACTCCATGCTGAATGATTCACCACGGGCATAGCCATCGCG
>DASYWB010000315.1:0-2293 GCA_035936495.1 Thermomicrobiales bacterium | reverse complement strand
TCGCCGTCTTATACTACGCTGCAGCGGCGCAACGATGCGTCACACGATGCACGATGCTCGCCGGCGCCTCCGCTTGGGCGCGCGCTCCAGGCTGGACGGTCTTCATCCGATGGGCAGCTACCTCCTTCGTGTCCGTGGCTTTAGCCGCGATATCCATCTCTTTCTGCTCTATAACCTCCTGGCCTACGTCGGGTTCGGCGTCTTTATCCTGATCTACAACCTCTACCTCATTCAGCTTGGGCTGCGCGAGGACTACATCGGCGCCTTCAACGCGGTGTTGACGCTCTCGACCGCCGGGGCGGCGGCGACCATGGGGCCAGTCCTCCGGCGGTACGGCGTCTGGCGGTGCATGGTCGGCGGGCTCGTGCTCTTCTTGGCGGTGTCCATCGCGCTGGCCTTGGTGACGGTGCCCGCGGTGCTGCTCGTCCTCGGCTCGCTCTTCGGCATCGCCCTGGCCTACATCTCCACGGTGACGATGCCATTCATCATCGAGTGGGGCCGGGTTGATCGGCGCGCCGAGATCGCGGCGATGACCTTTTCCCTGATCTCACTGGCGACCACGCTCGGATCGCTCCTTGGTGGTTTTGCCCCGACGCTGATCAGCGCGCCCATCCCGAGCATCGAGCCGGGCAGCCTGGCCGCCTACCGGTGGACGCTGATCGCCGGCTCGCTGGTCGCGCTCACCGCGCTGATCCCGGTCGTCCGCATGGGAGAAGCGCGGCGTCGCCCGGCTCGTGACGCCAAGCGCGACGGCCGCGAGGAGGAGGAATCACCGGCGGAACAGCGTCAAGCGCGCCGGGATGTCTGGGTGTTCGTCGCGGTCGGCGGGCTGATGGCGATCGGGGTCGGGATGGTCGGTCCCTTCTATAATGTCTATCTCGCCAGCTTAGGCGCCAGCGCCCGGCAGATCGGCTACATCTACGCTATCGCCGGTCTCAGCGCGGCCGTCGTTGGCCTGGCCGCTCCCTCCCTGGCGGCACGGATGGGGACGCTCCAGGCGGTGCTGCTGGTACGCCTCTCGGTGGTCCCGTTCTTCGTCCTCCTCATCGTCTCCCCGGGGATCGGCATCGCGGTGCTGGCCCAGCTCGTCCGCGCGACGAGCATCAGCATGGCCTGGCCGCTCGACTCGACCTTCATCGCCGAGGTCTTGCCCGCCCGTTACCGGGCGAGCGTCTTCGGGCTGAGGAGCGCCGCCTGGAACCTCACCTTCTCCGGTGCGAGCCTGCTCGCCGGCTGGGTCATCGTCCGGGCGGGGTATACCTGGCCTTTCCTCAGCTTGATCGTCTTCTCGACCGCCTCGGTCGTCCTCTTCGTGGTCTATTTCCGGCGGCATCCCCGCGTCAGAGCCGGCGAGATCCCGAGCACTCTCGGTAGCCGGCAACGGGAGAGACGGCAAGAGGAGGGGCGGGGAGGCGGGGAGGAACTTGCCGGGGCACGGCGGGCGGTGCCCGGTGTCCGGCCGGAGCGGCCTCGTCCTTAGCGCCGCCGGAACGGCCCGCTGGCCAGGAAATTGTCGGGAGGACCTCGTGTCCTCCCGCGTCGTCTCCGGCGTCGATCCCCGGCGCCGCGTCCATCCCGAACGGGATCGATGGCAAGGCCCGGGCCGACACGAGGTCGGCTCCTATACACGTCCCGCAATAGATTCGGGGAGGACCTCGTGTCCTGCCGCGTCCGGCCGGCGCGTCGTGTCCCTCGCGGCACGGGTTTGGCGGCACTACCGCCCCTCCTTGTGGCGACACGGCCTGCCGTGCCCGGCCTCTTCCGTGCGCGGGAGAAGGGGCAGGGAGCGAGGGTCAGTCGCCGGTGCCAGGCCGGCACGTACGGACACACCACCCACGTAAATCGGCGCTCGACCCGTTGTACGTTCACCTTGTTTCGCGAATTACCGCTGAAATAGGGTGCGTTAGGGGTTGCGCGCATAACAGAATGCTGTCAACATAGGCGGCGAGGGGAAGGGAGGATCGAAAACGTGCCAACGAGTCATATCGGGGCGCGCGGTGGTTGCAGCCGCCGCGCGTTCATCTCCGGGGCAGTGGCGCTGGCGGCTACCAGCAGACTGTCCCCAGCCGCCGCGATGTCGGCCGAGCAGTCACTGGCCCGGCAGATGCTCCAATTGCCACTACGGGATCGGGTAGCGCAGCTCTTCGTCTTTGAGGCCCAGGGCACCACGATGACGCCGGAGTACGCGGCGCGTCTGGAGGCGACCAAGCCAGGCGGTGTCCTGATCGTCGGCTCCAACATCGGAACTCCGGACCAGCTCGCGGCCTTCGTTCCCGACATCCAGGCGACGAAT
>DASYWB010000314.1:0-10629 GCA_035936495.1 Thermomicrobiales bacterium | reverse complement strand
GACCCCGACCGCACCGACATCCTCGCCTGCGTAGTCACCCGATAGGAGGCTCTGACAGACGGCCGCAACGTCTCCCCACCAGATCGCTTCGGCGTCATGCTCCGCCCACCCCGGCCTAGGCAGGCTCAGTCCGTGCTCAATCGTATGACTCGCCAGCACATTGCCATCCGGGGCGCAGAGTACGCCCTTGGTGCTGTACGTCCCGACATCGACGCCTAAGAGCAGATCACCCGGCATCGAGAAGACCTCCTACCTTATGTTCACCTGGAACCCCGTCCGGCACCGGCACCGCTTCGACCCGGTAGTCTCGAGGTCCGTGAGTCACTACCGCTTGCATTGTCGTTGGAATGGTCATCGATCCTCTCCCTCCGCATCTCATACTACGAGCGCGTCAGTGTCACCATTGGACCGTATTGGTGACCGATTGTCGAGACGCCCTCGCGGGCCGAGTCCATGCGACACTACCGCCTATCGGCCAAATACGAACGGAGGACGAAGGCAATGAATGAGGCGTTACCAGGGGATCTCCACCGGATCGCGGTTATCGGCGCGGGAACCATGGGCTGGCAGATCGCTGCTCTTGCGGCCGCACATGGGCACCCAGTCGCCCTCTTTGACGTCGCCCCGGAGGCCGTGAGGCGCGCCCATGCTCTCCTGCAATCGGAGCTGCCCGCCGTCCTGGCTCAGGGCGTTTGGCCTGGCTCGGTCGATACCATCATCGCAGGCATCTCCGCTGCGGGATCGCTTTCTGAAGCGGTTACGGGGGCCGACCTCGTCATCGAAGCGGTCAAAGAGGATCTCACGGTCAAACGCGCCGTCTTCGCTGATCTGTCCAAGGCCTCGCCGGATGCGATCCTGGCCACCAACAGCTCCTCGCTCCCATCAGCGCGATTGGCGGATGTGGTTGCCGATCCGTCGCGCCTTCTCAACCTCCATTTCTTTGCTCCCATCTGGGTTCGCCCCATGCTGGAGGTGATGAGCAGCGGCCACACCGAGCCCGCGATTATCGACGCCTGTGCGCGGTGGGGACGATCCCTTGGCCTGACGGTGGCGATCTGCCAAGGCCAAAGCATGGGCTTCATCATCAATCGGATTTGGCGGGCCGTGAAGCGGGAATCACTGCGCGTCGTCGATGAGGGTCACGCTGACCCGGAGGACATCGACCGCCTCTGGATGCGCTTCTTCGGATCCGACTTTGGCCCGTTCGGGATGATGGACACCGTGGGACTCGATACGGTCGCCGACATCGAGGCCAGCTATGTCGCCGTCTCTCCCGACCCCACCGAACGGATTTCGACCATGTTGCGCCAGCTTGTCGAAGAAGGGCGGCTCGGCGAGAAGACGGGCCGGGGCTTCTACGAATACCCTGATCCTGCCTACCGGCATCCCGATTTCCTGACCTCCTCGGGACGAGCTGACGCGGCCGAGGACAGTCCGGGGCACCTTGCCGGGCCCAGGTGAAGCCGATAGCATCAACGCTTCAAACTCGCGCCGGCTTCGGCTGTATCATCATGACAGGAAAGGAGCGGTAACTGGTGTTCCATGTCGTCTTCCTCGTTCGCAAGGCCACGGGCATGAGTATGGATGAGTTCCGGCGTTACTGGATTGACGACCACACCCCGCTCACGGCCAATGTACCTGGTGTCCGAGCCTACCGCTGCTACACCGCGACCGGGGCACCCGAGGGCGACCCCGCGGTGGAGGGGGTAGCGATCCTCTCGTTCGACGATGAGGCCGCCTACAGCGCGGCTATCGCAGGACCGGAGTTTGCCGCCGCTATCGGCGACGCCCCGAACTTCCAGGACGTCGACGCCACAACCGCGATCTTCGCTGACGAGCACGTCATCGTCTAGCCGCCCATATCTCTGAACGCGGGGCCGTGTGACAGAAAGACTGGCGAATTCGGGACATATGGCCTACCCGCGAGGCCTCCCACCCAGCGCTATTCCAGCCATACTCTCTTTATAGAATAAAGAGCCGGTAGAGCCTGCCCTCGGGCCCCTAGGACGGGCATAACGAACTCAAGACAGCAAGAAACGCTAGACGAATCTCTAGGGGGATATACCCGCGTGACGTCGCTGCTCCGCTGGCGGAAGAGTGATCAATCCGTCGAAGATGCCCCGGTGTTGAGGTCCCCGGCTGTCACGGGGATGCTCACCGGAATCTCCTTGCCGGCGATGCTTCAGATGCTCAGCTTCGAGAAGCGCGATGGTGTAATCCAGGTCGATTCTCGGAAAGGGAGCGGTGAACTGACCTTAGACGCTGGCGAGATCGTCAGAGCCCGGACCAATACCCTCAGGGGTCCCGAGGCGGCACTCGAGATTCTCGGGTGGCCCGAGGTCACCGTCGAGATCCGGAAGCCGCACGAGCCGGTCGAACGCGAAATCTTCCAACCCCTGCATCATCTCCTGATGGACTCGTACCGCGTGCAGGACGAGGAGGAGAGGCAGTCGTCGGGAGCCGGAGGGGAGCTTCCAGCATCAAATGGGGCACCGGCACGGGTTGACGACCTTCTCGGAACGAGACCCGCCGCCGGTGTGAACCGTGACTACACCAGCCTGCTTGCCAGCATCTCCCATTTGCGTGGCCTCTGCTCGGCCATCATCTTTGACTTTGATAATGGCCTGATAGCGGAACTGAAACATGGCGACATCGAGGCCAAGGTCAGCCACTTCTGGGAAGCCGACGACCTGAACGTCCGGCGCCTCGGCGTGCTCAACGCGGTGACAGCCGAGCCGGGAGCCCAAGACGGGCTTCTTGTGTACAGCACGCGATACCATATTTTTCGCCCGATGACGCCGGAGGGACAGGTGTTTCTCTATCTCGCGCTCGACCGGGCTATCGCAAACCTCGTGGAAGCGCGCCAAATGGCCCAGCGGCTGAAGCTCGCGGCGAGCGCCTAGATTCGTCCTCAACCCGTTTATCCGCTCGCTGTCATATGCTCTTGAAACCGCTTGCGCGCCTTGTTACGCGCATCCTGGGTCAGCATCCGCTTCCGCAGACGCCACGCCGCCGGCGTCACCTCCAATAATTCGTCATCGGCCAGAAAGTCGAGCGACTGTTCCAGGCTCAAGATCACCGGCGGGGTCAGCCGGATCGCGATATCCGAGGTGCTCGAGCGTATGTTGGTCAGCTTCTTCTCGCGGCAGACGTTGACCGCCAGATCACCGGGGCGCGGCTGCTGGCCGACGATCATTCCCTGGTAGACTTCGGTGCCGGGATCAACGAACGTGATTCCACGCTCCTGAGCATTGGCGAGGCCATGAGTTGTCGTCACTCCCGTCTCTGAAGCGACGAGCGCACCCGTCCGAGTCGAGGCAATCGGCCCTTGCCAGGGCTCGTATCCGATCAGCAACGAGCTTAGCGCGCCGTTGCCTTTGGTCGCGGTCAGGAAGGCGTTCCGTAAGCCGATCAAGCCCCGGGTCGGGATCGCGAACTCCATCCGCACGTTCCCGCGGCCATCGTTCACCATGTCAAGCATGCGCGCTCGCCGGGCTCCGACCAGCTCGGTAATCACGCCGACATACGGCTCGGTCGTATCAATGACGAGTTGTTCCACCGGTTCCTCGATCGAGCCGTTGATCTCGCGCGTGATGACCTCCGGCCGGGAGACCTGGAACTCATAGCCTTCGCGCCGCATCGTCTCGATCAGCACCGAAAGGTGCAGCTCCCCGCGGCCGGAAACCGCGAACACATCCGGCTGATCGGTCGGTGCCACACGAAGCGACAGATTCGTCTCTAGCTCACGATAGAGTCGCTCACGCAGTTGTCGCGATGTTGAGTATTGGCCATCCCGCCCGGAGAACGGAGAGGTATTCACGCCAAAGGTGAGTTTCAGCGTCGGCTCCTCAATCGCGATCCCTGCCAAGGCATCAGGGGCGGCGGGATCGGCCAGCGTTGCCCCGATCTTCGCCTCGGGGAAGCCCGCGATGGCAACGATGTCCCCCGCGACCGCCTCCTCGACTTCGCGGCGGCCCAACCCCTCGAACGCGGACAGGAAGCTCACCCGTTGTTTCACCGGCTCAACACCCGGGGCGAGGTGCAACAGGGTGTCACCGGCGCGGATGCGGCCGCGATTGATGCGGCCGATCGCGATGCGGCCCCGATGCGTGTCGTAGTCCAATGACGCGATCAAGCACTGGGCCGGCGCATCGAGATCGACGACCGGCGCGGGGACCGCCTCCAGGATCATATCCAACAGGGGACGCAAATCCGGTCCTAACGCATCTGGCTCGTTACCCGCGCGTCCTTCCTTCGCGATGGTGTAAAGGGTGGGAAAGTCTAGTTGATCGGCGTCCGTCGCGAGCTCAAGAAAGAGATCCTGCGTCAACGCCACGACGTGCTCCGGCCGGGCGTTCGCTCGATCGACCTTGTTCACGACCACGATTGGTCGCAACCCCAGGGCAAGCGCCCGCGCCAGAACGGTCCGCGTCTGCGGCATGGGGCCCTCCACCGCATCGACCAGCAGCAGGCAACCATCGGCCATATTCAAGACCCGCTCGACTTCACCGCCGAAATCCGCGTGCCCCGGCGTGTCGATGATATTGATCTTGACGCCGTGATAGGTAATCGACGTGTTCTTCGCGAGGATCGTGATCCCCCGCTCGCGTTCGAGATCGTTCGCGTCCATGATGAGCGTGCCCGCGGCATCGGGATCGCGAAAGACATTCGATTGCTTCAACAAGCCATCGACAAGCGTGGTCTTGCCGTGGTCGACATGAGCGATAATCGCGACGTTACGGAGCGGCAATTGTGTAATCGCCGGCGATGGAGTTTGAATCATGGGCATTGTTCACCAAGCGGGATAGACCGCAAATCAGAGCGTCGCCGCGCGAGCGCTCCCGGCGCGAGGTCAGGACACAAGACACGGCCCGCGAGCCGGATCGCCGCGGACCGTTCTCTTACATCACTAAGGATACCACGAACGCGTTATGTTTACATTCTGGTCGTTGTCATTCCTGATACACTCGTTATATTGGGCTTCCACTCGTTATCTGGACCTCTTCACTCTGGCAGAAATGCGCCATGCTGGCTGATCCAAAGGTTGAACCGCCCGTTCTGGTCGTTGCCCACCGTGCCCTTTCTGAAGGCGTCCCGGAAAACAGCCTCGCCGGCATCCGGCGCGCACGCGAGGCAGGCGCGGATCTCGTCGAGCTCGATGTCCGGCGCTCGATCGACGGGGGTCCATATCTCCTGCACGATCGCTCGTTAGGTCGCACCACGACCGGCCGTGGGCTTCTGCGTCTCCTGCCTTCGCGCTACCTGCGGGGCGTACGGTTGCTGGATGGCAACGAACGATTGCCGACCCTCGCCGCCGCGCTTCACGTGCTTCCCGACGGTCTATCTCCGGCGCTTCACCTCAAGGATCAAGGGTCGCTGGTGGCCGCCCTCCGTGTGATCCAAACCGCCGGGTTGGAAGCGTCCACCTGGCTCTGGCTCCATGGCACGGCGTCCACCCGGATCGCCCAACGATTAGCTCCCGCCGCGCGGGTCACCCTGCTGGAAGCGGGTGCAACCACCCTCTCCCAGTGGGTTCGCCATCTCGACGCCGCTCAATCCGCCGGGGCGGCCGGCGTGAGCATTCCCTGGCCCGACCTCTCCCCCTCCCTTCTCGACGAGGTCAACGGCCGTGGCCTGCGCTCGTTCTCGCTTGCCCACGATCTCGAATCCGTGCCGGTCATGATCCAGCATGGCCTTACCGGAATCATCACGGACCACCCGGCGGCGACCCGACGGGTGCTACAAGCGATGGAGCGTACCAGCGGTACGCGGTCATCAAGCAGCTAATCCTCAACGCTGCGTTCTCGGGAACATGTTGACTTTTACAGGGTTTGGCGTAGATTTAGCATAGCTGGAAGAGATCCGCGTGCGGGCGGTGCCAGCTGAACCGTGAGATAACTCAACGTCGGTCGCGACAGCGTTACGCGGGACGCCGCATTGGCTTGCGGCGGGTAATGCCGAACTCACCGGCGTGCGCGCGAAGCAAGGGATGGGGAAAAGATGAAGGTGCGTCTCGGGATCGTCGTGTTACTCCTCTTGGGCGTCCTCATACCAGTGATCCCAAGCGCGCGCGCCGCCGGTCCGCCGCTCTATCCCGATCTCAAGTCGCTGAATCCCAGCCAGCTGTACTTCGATACCGCCTCCCTCGCGGGACAGCATCACTATCTCCTTCGCTTCTCGAGCACGGTCTGGAACGCGGGCGAGGGGCGCCTCGAGATCCAAGGCGATCCGGACCCTACTGGATCGAGCGGCATCTACCAGAACCTGTACGACTCGCCGACTGGTGGCAGCCTAGCTACTCAGCAGTTCGTGACCAACGACTATACGTATCACCCAAGTCACTATCACTACCACCTCGATGACTTCGCCGAGTATCAGCTGCTCAAGCGGGACACCACGGGCTCTTACCAGGCGACCAGCAGACGGGGCCACAAGACCAGCTTCTGCATCATGGACTATGTCCGCGTAACCAGCTCCGGCCCGTCAGCGGGTCAGTACAGCAATTGCAACGCGACGCGCCAAGGCATGTCCGTTGGCTGGGGCGACACCTATTACGCCTCACTGCCGGATCAGTGGATCGACCTCGGCACCGCTCCATTGGCCGATGGCCAGTATGCCGTTCGCGTCGTCGCCGACCCTCGCAACAAGCTCAACGAGGCTGGCCGCGATGGCAATAACGATGCGGTGACGTACTTTTCCGTCCAGAATGGCACACTGTTGATCGGTAGTGCGCCACCGGTCGATCCGGCACGTTGCTCGTTGTCCCCAGCCAGCGGACCGGTTGGTGCATCCGTTCGCCTCTCCTGCCAGTATTTTGGATCGTCTGAGATCGTACGTGTCTACTGGGAGAGCACGAGCACGCCAAGCATCACATCGTTTCTGACGGCGGAGAACGGCAGCGGGAGCGTCACCTTCCAGGTCCCGCAGGCTCCAGCCGGAGGCTATACCGTCTTCGCCGTCGGCAGCCGGACCGGCGCCAGGGTCTCATCACAGTTCGGTGTTGGCACCTCGGCGACGATCAGCCCCAGCTCAGGACCAGTCGGCACGCGGGCCACCGTCAATGCCGCCGGTCTCCAAGGCGGTGAGCAGGTCGAGGTCTGGTGGTATCACACCGCCACCAACCCGACGAAGCTGACAACTACCGCCGCGTCCAGCGACGGCCGGCTCTCGACCACTATCACGGTCCCCGCGACATCCGCTGGTAACCACAAGGTCGAGGTCATCGGCCGTGGCAGCGGCGCGCGGTCCAGCATGACCTTCAATGTCACATCGAGCGGCCCCGAGCCCACTCCAACGTCCGTGCCCCGGCGACCTCGCGGCTCGATTGCCACCGCCACGCCCCCGCCAGGGCCGGAGCCAACGCGCGTTGCCACGACGCCAGCGACAGCACCGCCTGTCGCGACAGCTCCTACGTCCGGCTCTCGGACCATCCGCGGCTCGACGCCCGCCCCGACCGTGTCCAGCGCGACGTCTACGCCTGCGGTGTCGCCGCCTAGCGCTAGCACAGCCACACCAGTGGCCACATCTCAATCTCGGACCATCCGCGGCAGCGAGACTACGCTCTCCGAGCAAAGTGAGACCGCGCCGACGCAAACCAGCGATTCGGGCGGCAGGTCAATCCGCTCCGATCAACCGCTCGTGGCCGCAGAGGCTCCAGTCGCTGTGGACCAGCAGAGCCTTCCCCTCGTCGAGGTCATCGACGCGACCTCCTCCTCGATAACGGTCGCGATCGATCCGCTCAGCGCCGGTGTTCCGGCTACCGTCGACGTCGAGTACGGCCTGGACGAGGCGTATGGAGCCACGCTGACCGCCACGCTCTCGGACGACGGCCAGCGCTATGAAGCAACCATCGACGGTCTGTCGCCGGAGACTACGTATCACCTCCGGGCTGTCGTTACGGACTCCGACGGCACGCGACAGGGCGACGATGTGACATACACGACCGCACCGCTCGAACCGACCGAGGTCCCCGAGTCCACGGAGCAGACTGCGTAGACACTCGTCATGGGAACCATCTTCGTGCTCCCTCCGGCCGAGATTGAAACCTTACTCGGCTCGGCCTTGGTCGGGCGGATCGCCTGCTGGTCTCCAGATCTCTCTGACGGACGACCCCATCTCGTGCCGCTCGCCTACGGCTACGATGGTGAAGCGATCTACGCACACAGTGGTCCCGGACGAAAGATCGCGATCATGCGCACGCAGCCGCTCATCTCCTTCGAGGTCGATGATGTCCAAGCCACTGATCGCTGGCGCAGCGTGGTCGCCGAGGGCACCTATGAGGAGATCACCGATCATCTGGAGCGTGAACCGGCTCTCCGGTTCATCTACCCGGAACCAGTGCCCATTCCGCCTCTCCCGTCGGACACCATCGTCTTTCGTCTCCGGTTGACCGCCAAGAGCGGCCGGTTTGAGGTTCCAGACAGCGAGGCGTTGCCCGCCGAGGATCGTTCTCTATAGGGCTCCCAACTGCCCAGCACGTCGTGCTGTCTCGAGTCAATGTCGTGGGAGATCGGGTCGGACGGCAACCGGAGTACCACCGATCTCGGGAGGCTCGATCCTTACGTCAGCGTCGTAGCCGCGGAACGTGTTCAGCATGTAGTGGCTGCGAGAGACCATCGCCTCCTGGAGCAGGGCACCCGTTTCGATGTCGACCCACCACGCGTACCAGGCGGGCACGTACCGTTCATTGTCCACGAAGAACGAGATGACCTGGGCGGATCGGCTGTCGATCGTGTCCATCCGTCCAAGGTGGAAGTGCGCCGCGCCTTCATACTGCTCGGCCAACACGGCCGGTCCAATCGCCGCGGTCCCGGTGCGTTCGCGCCAGGGCGCATCTCCTGATCGCAGCCATTCTCGCTCACCGATCTTGATGACCATCATCGCGCTCGAGCTTATCTTCACCGCGGCCGGATCGCCATCTGTCCCCGCGCTGATGGCGTAGTCGGCGACATAGGCGAGGCCGGTCCCGCCGCCCAGCACTTGATGGTAACGGACACTCTCCGCGTCCGCGAGCGTGTCCACGGCATGTTCATAGATCTCTTGCGCCAGCGGATCGCTCTCTGGAAGTTCCACCGCCGCGACGCCCTGGAGGTTCGGATCGGGCAATAACAACACGAACGTCGCGCGCATGTCCGGCTGTCCAGCCTGACGGATCAACACCCCGATTCGCCACCAGCCATCGATGCTCAGCGCGTTCGTTTCCGCGACAAAGCCTCCCTCTCCGTCCCAGGACGCCTCGACCGGGGCCTGTGCGATCCCCTCCTCTTCGAGGCTCACGGCATCGATTCGGACGAGATCGCCGGGCGACAATGGGATCGATAACCCGTCGGGACCGACCATCGTCACGGCAAACCTGTTCACCCCTGGCTCCAACGGCGCCGCCTGCAACCGCACGAGGTTCGTCCGCTCGTTGGACGTTTCCACCGGCATCACGAGGGTTATCGCCTCGGCCCCGGCGACATCGGCAGCCGGCGGCGCAAGCATCGCTAAGACCGACCCGCCCAACACCACGAGCAGCACCAACGCGGTCTCCGCGCGCAGGGTCAGACGCAGGGCATAGGCGGCACCCGCCAGATGACGTCGCAAGGTCGTTCGATGGAACGTGGCCAGGGCCAAAGCGGGCAGCAGCACGATGACTTTGATCAGGATGACTCGCCCATAGGTGCTCTCCCACAACGTTCGCACCACCGGCAGCGCCAAGCCCGCGTTGAGGACCCCGGTCAAGACGGCGACGATCACCAGGCCCAACGCGAGCGGCGAGAAGCGGCGGATCATGCCGTCGGCGGCGGGTCGGGCGTCGGCCGTCGCGGTCGCACCGGTCGCTCGCCACGCCGGGAGCGCGATCAAGCCGATGTGGGCAAGTCCCCCGGCCCACAGCGCAACCGACCATTGATGCAGGATGTTCGAGGCAAGCGCCGGCAGGCGCCAGGCATCGGTACGGGCAGCGGCGTGGCTCGTCATGCTCAGCCCTAGGAGCACCACCAACCCGAGAGCCAGCCCAAACCATTCGAGAGCGGGCAAGCGGGACCCGACGCGCGGCGTGAGACTCCACGCCACCACCAGGATCAAGGATGCCGCCAGCGCCACGACACGCGCCCAAAACGCATCCGGCAGGCCTTGCATGGCCTCCATCATGGAGGGAGCGATCATCTCGGCGGGTGGTCTCATCACCGGGAGGACAATATCGCCAAGGCTGGCGATCAGCCCGAGGATGCATCCTGCCATCGCGAGGATCGGCATCCGGCCCAACGCCATCGTCCCCGGTATGATCATGCTGGCGACGAGAAAACCGCCCACGATCAGCGCCGCCCCAAGGAACGTCAGCCATCGCGTGACGACCGCCCAACCGGCGGGTCGCTCGCCGGCGACGGTGGCTGCTCCGGGCGCTCGGCCCCCGCCGACGCGGAACGCGTAGCTTCCCGCCAGCGTATGACCGTCGATGGCGGACCGCGCGGACCAAATCACCGTGTAGGTACCCGGCGCGACCGCTGGCATCGTCGCCTCCACGCGCCTGCCGTCGTCGCCGGTGACGGTGGCTAGGCCAGCGCCGACATCGTAGCCGCCCTCGTCAACGACTCGTATCGCCGGCGATCCCGCGCCACGATCAACCTGCTCTGAGAATTGCAAGCT
>DASYWB010000313.1:0-11100 GCA_035936495.1 Thermomicrobiales bacterium | reverse complement strand
TTCTTCGCGCACATTGGTGGCTTCCTCGCCGGGGCAATCGCCATCTGGTTCTTTCGCGATCCCGACGCCTGCGAGCGCCAGCGCCGCGTCCGCGCCAGTCATCGCGCCTTCGAGCGTCTGCCGCGGCGCACCTGAGCCCTCTCTCGTATATGGGCTTCGGATGCATGGTGTCGACATGCACAGTGGCGGCCGGCTTGAATCAGGCCGGTGAGAGCGACTCCGGCCGTAAACAAAACGTGCCTATTGACATTCATATCCTATCCGCTATGATAACGGTCCCGGTTGGTAACGCTTGCTAGCCGTGAGGTTGGGATCCTCGATATCAGCTTAGCAATGAGGTGACTGATGCGCTTCCCCGCGGCGCTTCTCCGGCTTTGCCTTGCCCTTGGCGTGGTCGCGTTCGTGCTCGGCAATGATGCTCCGGGTGCGACCGCGGTCACGTACACGAGGCTCCAAGTCTTCTTCGCCGACGAACAGGGCGTTCCGATATTGACGGGGACATTCGTCGCCTCGGCCGCCGATGGGAGCTTCGTGCCGGCATCGGTCCAGACCACGAGCGCCCAGGGGTACGCGTTCTTTGACTACATCCCAGTGGGGTCAACCATCACGCTGGACCGTCAGGACGCGCCACCCACCGGCTTCGAGACAGTCGCCGTGGGCACAGAGCCTTCGGCCCCGACCCAGCCTGACCTGGTCTTCCCCTTCCGCTATGACCCTATCGCGGGTGTGAACCGCACGCTCGATCTCCAACAGCGCGCGATCGTGGCGGAGCCGACTTCGACGCCCGAGCCACCGACCGCCACGGCTACCGCGACCGCGTCACCAACCGAAACGGCAACGGCAACGGCGACCCCGACCGAGACCCTGTTGCCTCCCACGGCAACGCCATCACCAACCGGGACTCCTACCGCTACTCCATTACCTGCCACCGAGACGCCATCACCTACGCCGACGTTCACACCCATGCCACCTACACTCACGCCATCACCGACGTTTACCCCTGTGCCGCCTACGTCCACACCATCGCCGACCCCCACATTCACCCCGATACCTCCCACGGCGACAGATACCCCAGTGCCAGCCACGGCGACTCCGTTCCCGCCAACACCGACCCCCACTTCCACGGCGACGGCGTCGCCAACCGGAACAGCAACGACGACCGCGTCGCCAATACCGCCGACAGCCACTCCGTTCGTGCCGACGGCCACACCCACGCCAGTCGCTTCGACTGACACGCCCGTTCCACCTACCCCTACCGCGACGGTGACCGCGTCTCCCGTCGCTCCCACGGCGACGGATACGGCAACGCCTCTTCCCCCGACGGAGGTCACGCCAGCGGGGACCGACACCGCCACTCCGGAGCCGGCGGCACTCACGGCCACCCCGCCATCGGCGACATCAACGCCCGTGTCACCGACCGCGACACCCACCTCCACGACGGCGCCTGAGACCACGACGCCGGAACCGGGGAGCGTGACAGCGACGCCCGGGGTGTCAGGCCCGCCGCCCGCCACCCCTACCGCGTTCCCAACGACAGAACTGCCGACCGTTTTCGCCACTCCGACCAATGCCGTCCTGACACCACCGTCCGCGACGCCAACCCTCGTCTTACCCCTCTATGGCGCGGTGATCGTCACGTACGCGGATGTGACCGGACAGGGAGTCCCCGGCTCGTGGTTCCAACTCAACGCGTCAGACTGCGAAGCTCCCTTCCGCCCGGCACGCGTCACGAACTCCTCCGGCAGCGTACGGTTCGATGGCATTCCACTCGGGAGCTATTGTGTGGCTCAGGTGCGGTCCCCGGATGGCTACGCTCCCGCGCCACAGCGACCGATCGTCGTGGACCGAGAGCAGGTGCCGGTGATCATCGGCGCCACCTGGCTCGGCTCTTCTCCCGCGCCAATGCCCACGCAAGAGCCCATTCCCGATACGACCGGAGGAGCTCCTGAGCTTGAGATTCGCGTCTGGCGCTGCATGGAGCTCGGTTCCGGTGCTCCCCTCTTCCACGTCTTTGGTCCAGGCGCCACGGGACCTGATGACGGGACCAGCAGCATTCCCGCTCTCGCGACGGGCTGCGCTCCCGCTGCCGCCGACCTCCTCATCTACCCCTCCGGGGAAACGGACGGCAGCGCGGGCGATGCCATGCCGGTACACATCGGCGCGGATGGCCTCATCGTGCTGAAGGGGAGGCTAGCGCCAACCGCGGGTCGGCCTCCTCATCTCCTCAGCGACCCAGCGAGCGGCGCGCTGGCCGCGTTTGACCTCATGCCTGCCTCACGGACGCGGATCGCCATCCAGCTCGGCGGGATACCCTCGGGGCTCGACTCCGCGAGCCCCCTGGTTCTGACCCTCCCCGCCGCCGGCTCCGGGTGGCATACCCACATCCGGGAATTCGCGCCAGGCGCGCTGCTGCTCGTGTTCATGGCAGGTATCGTCCTGCGGGCTCGCCGTCGTATACTAGGCTCACGACTGTAGCGAGCCGCACCCGTGGGGAACACGAGATGGAGGACCACGATGGTCTCGATCGTTGATCCCCGTGGGGCCCGCCGGGTGTGCGAAAGGCGTTGCGCGCTGGCTAGCAGGGTAGGGAAGGGCGATGGCCCGGCGATTCTATCGACGCGCGATGTGGCGGCTGCTTGCCGCCCTCTCACTCGTCACGTTGTTCATGCAGACACCCATACCCGTGGCCCTTGCCGAGGGCTCGCTTGTCGTGGCCGTCACGGATGAATCCGGGACGCCTCTCGCCGGTGCCGACGTCGCGATGTACGAGGCGGTTCCCGCACCTGAGAACACTGACGTTCAAGAGGGCGACGAACCGGGCCTGGTCCCTGGCCCTGAGCCGGTTGCCGGTCCACTGACGACCGGCTCCGATGGGTTGGCAACGTTTAGCGATCTTCCGGAAGGGACACCGCTCTTCGTCGTCCAGACGAGCGCGCCGGTTGGGTATCTTCCAGCCTCCGAACCCGTCGAGGTCACCGTGGAGGCAAGTTCTGCCGAGGAGCCATTGCGGGTTGACCTGGTCGCTTCGGTCGCGCTTGGCGTGGTCGAGGTGATCGTCGCCGGGGCCGGGAGTGGCGCGCCGTTGGAGGGGGCCACGATTGCGGCCTACACGCTGCCCGATCCAGCTTCTGGCCTCCGGGGATCGTTCGTCGGTGAAGCGGTGAGCGGGCCAGAAGGCATCGCCCGCTTCGACTTGCCGGTCGGCACCTATATCATCGCGATCACCGCGCCAGCGCCTGGCTTCATCGCCCCTGGGCCAGTCGCCGATCAGCCCATCACGGTGTCAATGCCGCTCGATGGACAACGTGATTACCAAACGGTCGTCTTTGAGATGCTGCCAACTCCGCCGCCCGAGAATATCCCGGCGCCCGAGCCGCCCACCGTCACACCGGAGCCACCGACGCCCGAGCCGCCCACCGAGGCCCCAATCCCCACGGCCACGACGGAGCCAACGGTGGTTCCTGCCCCGGAAGACGCGGTCATCTCCGTCGCCGGGCTGATCTGCACCAGCGCCTTCCAATTCAATACCGTCGCCTACTACCGTGTTGGCGTCGATGGGCCGGCGGAGAGCTTCAGAGACAATCAGGTGCCCGATTGCCGTCTGGCGGCCGAAGGGGAGCTCACGTTCACGCTCACCGACCCGGCAAGTGAGGAAGTATTCGACGATGAGATCGTGGCCACCGCGGCGGCTGATGCCGGCGGCACCGCGACGATCGCCATCCCGGTCCCGGAATCTGGCCGGGTGCTTCTGCTCGGACTAGAGGAAAGCATCAGGGCGAGTACACCCTTCACGGTCATGCCAGGCGATATGATATCCCTCGTGATCGTTAAGTACGTGCTGCCGCCCGCCGGCAACCTCGTCGTCCGTAGCGTTGACGCGGAGACCAGCACGATTGCCGCCGGCGGCTGTCTCCAACTGATTCCGTCCACCGGTGACGACCAGCCCTATGAGAGCTGTGATGCCGACGACGGAGCAACCGACGGGCGGACGCGATTTATCGACATCCCCAATGGCGACTACACCTTGCGTCAAACGGAGGCGGCGCTCGGCTTCGCCCCCGTGCCTGACCAAACGATCCAGATTCAGGGAAGGTCGGTAGATATGGCCATCTCCGCCGACGCGCTGGGCGCCATCGAAGTCCGGGCCCGCTCCTGCACGGAAACCGAAGCGCCGATCGCGCTGTCGGTCGAGGAGCCAGTCCGGCGCGCCGCTTCCGATGACGGCACCGGCATAGGCATAGGCATCAGCGTGGCGACCCCCTTCGCCGATGGCTGCGAGCCAGTGGCAACCGAGGTCATCATTGTGCCGTCCAGTGGAGAGCCGATGTCGGTCATCACGGGCGACGACGGCCGCGCCGTACCCGTTCCTCTCGTACCCACGGGCGACGAGGGCGCCCCACATATCGTCGAAGTTCCCGGGACGGATATTTCCGTCGCCGCCGATGTGCGGCCGGGCGCGGTGACCATCGTCACCGTGACACTCAGTGATGACCGCTAAGACCCGGCTTCCGAAGCGTCCGTGACGAGCGCGATCGCGAAGCCGTCGTACCCTTTGCCGCCGACGGTCTGAATCGCCGTGGCGCTCACCCGGGGCTCGGAGGCGAGCAACGCATTGAGCCGCCGCACACCCTGGATCCCTGGATCGTTGCTATCAGGATCGACCACCGCGCCGGAGCGGACGACGTTATCGACAACGATCACGCTGCCGGGACGGCTGAGCTTGAGCGCCCACGTGAAGTAGTCCGGATTGCTCGGCTTGTCGGCGTCGATGAAGATCAGATCAAATGGACCGCGGCCCTCGGCAGCGAGCCGTGGCAGCGTATCCAACGCCCGCCCCAAGCGTAGCTCTACGATGTCACCCAGGCCGGCGCGCTCGAAATTCGCGCGGGCGACCCTGGCGTGCGAGGGATCAGCTTCCAGCGTAATCAGGTGGCCATCGGCAGGCAGCCCGCGCGCCAGCCAGATGGTGCTGAAGCCTCCCAGCGTCCCAATTTCCAGGATGGCGCGTGCCCCTTGGATCCGCGCCAACAGCATGAGGAACTTGCCCTGGTTGGGCGAAACGTTGATCGGCGGCAGACCAGCCGCCTCGCTGGCCCGGAGTACCGCATTGAGCATGGGATCGGGCGGAATAAGCAGATCGTTGATGTAGCGGTCGACAGCCGTCCATTGTTCCTGAGTCATAGATCTTGCTCCCGCAATTTTCGACGCTACACCCGCCGCGTAGGCGGCAACGGGGCACGGCGCGTCGTGCCACTACGATACCGCGTTGCCGCCCGGTGCGGCTGCATGGTCGTCCGCTTGATGAATCATCGGAATCGTCGCTGGATCAAAGCCGGCGATGCGCCCTGGCCCGAGCTCCCGGATCACGTCGAGACAAGCCTGGCTTTCCCGCACGAGACGCGCCGTGTCGATGTCGAGGCATGCCGGCGCAAAGCGCGAGACCTTGGTGATCCCGTCCTGGAGCAACAGGATCGCTCCGCGGTGGTTGCCCCCGAGAGCGTGGTGGAAACCCACGCCAATCTGCAGAATGCCCTGGTACAGGAGGCGAATCTCCCCCCGTTCGGCATGCCACTCGTGCTCGATGTCCTCATGACATTCGTAGAATTGCCGTTCATTGAAGAGCGCGATGCCGGAAAGCACGCCCGGCGGCGGCGTACCCGCACAGGGATCGTGCCCATGCTCGAGTGGAGCCAACAGGGGGTCAAGGACGGTGCGGATGCGATCCAATGTCGCGAGCCTGTCAGCACCAAGGGCGCATTCGAGCATCAGCGGCCCCTGGTACACCGCGGCGATTGCCCGCAGCAACGCTGGCCACGGCATGTCGCCCTCGCCAGGTGGCAGGTGGCGGGAGCCGGGATCGTCCTCGCGGTAATCGCTGAGATGGACGTTCGCGACGCGGTTGCCCATCGCGGCCAGCACCATGAACGGGTTGGCCCCGGCCTCGGCGGCCTGAAACGGATCGAACGTAAACCCAACCCGGACTTTGGGGCCGGCGTCGGCGAGGTGGGTTGCCAACATCGCGGCCTCTCGCGCCCCCCGGATGGCGGACCGGGAGACATTCTCCAGCGTCAACGTCACCCCGGCTTCACCGCATGCGGCGCCCAATTCCACGACGCTCGCGGCAAAGCGATCCCACCTGCGGGGCTGAGTCACCTCCGCGGTTCTCGGCCCGTGCCAGACGATCAGGCCAGCTTCGAGCTCAGCCGCCGCGGCGATGGCGTGTCTGAACAGCGCCTGGTCCTCCTCGACGCGACGGCGATAGGGCGACAGCAGCTGGTGGAAATCGGTCCAGACGTGAACCGAGTGGATCCGGCAGCCGGACGCGCGGGCATTCGCGCGGATACGCTGGACTATTGCTCCACCGTATTCCCCGGCGGTTTGGAGCATGATCTCGACATCGGTAAGCCCCAGCTCCGCGGCGAGGGCCGGGACATCCTCCGTTGCGACCTCTGGGTAGAACGCTCCTGACGAGACGCCGAGCCTCAAAGCGGCGGTCGAGCGATCGGGTTGGGACATGCGGTAGGAAGCCTCCGGGCGGCGATTGATGGCTTGGACGGTCTCGCGCGTCGATGCTACCATCACACATCACCATGAGCGCCCATTTCGAGGACCGGCGGCCCGCGAGCATGACGGCACCAGAGCCGATTCGCGCCGTCGCCGGCGTCCCCCACACCGGAGAGTTTCGTTCGATGGAAGCCCACGTCCCGCGCATCATGCCCCACGGTCCCGGTGCGCCGTCGAGGCAGGCGCATCAAGTCCGCGGCGCTAGGCAATGCCCGTGGCGATGATCTCCGCTCCCCCCGATATCACCGCGCGCTCTGAAACCCTGCCCGCGCCGCGCCTGACCCGGCTTGAGCTGCATGGGTTCAAGAGCTTTGCAAACAAGACCGTCTTCGCCTTTGAGCCAGGCATCACCTCGGTCATCGGCCCCAACGGCAGCGGCAAATCCAACGTCTCCGATGCCGTGCGCTGGGTGCTGGGTGAAACGAGCCAGAGCGCCCTGCGGAGCAAGAAGACCGAGGACGTCATCTTCGCCGGCGGCAAGGGTCGAGCGCCCTCGGGCATGGCGGAGGTCGCGGTGACCTTCGACAACAGCACCGGCTGGCTCCCGACGCCCTTCGTCGAGGTCACGATCGCGCGGCGCGCCTTCCGTTCCGGAGAGAGCCAGTATCTGATCAATGGGCGCCGGGTCCGGATGAAGGACGTTCATCATCTGACCGCCTCGCTCGGCCAAAGCCATACGGTCGTCGGGCAGGGACTGGTCGATGCGGCATTGAGCCAGCGGGCGGAGGAGCGCCGGAGTCTCTTCGAGCACGCGGCCGACCTGACCGGGTTGCGCTTGAAGGCGACCGAGGCCGAGCGCAGCTTGAACGAAGCGGACGCCAACGCTGAGCGGCTCACCGACCTGCTGTCCGAGATTGAGCCTCGCCTGCGGACGCTGGGCCGCGCCGCGCGCCAAGCCCGGGAATGGCAGGGCACTCGCGATCACCTCACGGCGCTCCAGCGCGTCCACTACGGCCGGCTCTGGGCGGAGGCGGCGGCCCGCTATCACGCCGCCGAAGACGCGGCGGGTGAAGGCGAAGTGGCGGTCGCGCGCGGCCAAGCGGCGTTGGAGGAGCGTCTTGTTGCGGCTGAAACGGCCCGCATCGCGGCGGCGGAGGCGCGCGCCATGCTGGCCCGGCACGACGCGCACCTGCAATCGACTATCGATCAGGCTCGCCAGGTCGGGCACGAGCGTGACCTGGCCGCCGAGCGCCATTCCGCGCTCTCCCGCCGCCGTGACGACATGGCCGACACCCAAGCGGGCCTGGACGAGCAAGTTGCCGCCGTCACGGCTGAGCTAGCCAGCGTCCTGGATCATCTGACTTACATCGTGGCCGAGCTCGATGAGGCGCGAGCGACGGTCTCGGCGAAGCAGCATGAGGTCAGCACCGCCAACCGGATCCGTGGCGAACGCGAGCGTCGCGCGGACGCCCTCTCGCGGCAACTTCGCGACGGTGAGCGACGAGCCGCGGACTTCTCCCGCCGTCGTGCTCTGCATGAACAGCGGCGGGAGACGGATATGGCGGAGCGAGAACGCGCCGCCGCCGCGATCCGCGAGCGGGCGGACCGCATCAACGCTCTTACCGTGGAGACCACGGACGCCAACACGGCCGTCGATGCCGACACGGCCGCCCTCGACGCGCTCGATACCCGGCTCAGGGATCTCGCGGAGCGGATCGAGCGAGCGGATGAAGCCGCGACCAGCGCGCAAACCAGGGTGGTGGACATCGAGCGCCGCCGGGACCAAGCCCGGACCCGCCTCGACGTCCTGCAACGTCTCCACGAGAGCGGCTCCAGCCTCCATGCCGGGGTGCGCGCGACCCTCCAAGCCACGCGCAAAGGGACGCTGCACGGCATTCGCGGCACGCTGGCCGATCTGATCACCGTCCCCGCCGCTTACGACACCGCGATCGAAGTGGCCTTGGGGGGACACCTGCAGGATATCGTCACCGACCGGTGGGCCGAGGCTGAAGCGGCGATCACCTATCTCAAACGCGCCAACGCGGGTCGGGTGACCTTCCAACCACTCGACACGGTGCGCGCTGGCAACGCCTCGCGCCCGGCAACCGCCATCCTCGACCGTTCCGGCGTCCATGGCATCGCGGCGGAGCTGGTCGAGGCCGGGGATGACCTGGCGGCGGTGCTCAGCGCGCTGTTGGGCCGGACGCTGATCGTCGCCGACCTCGCCATCGCGCGGGAGACACTCTCGCTGCTGCCAGGCGGATGGAGCGTGGTCACGCTGAGTGGGGAGATCGCGCGCTCCGGCGGTTCGGTCACCGGCGGTGCGGCGGTTCGGGAGAGCGGCACCCTGACCCGTGGCCGTGAGCTCCGGGAGCTTCCCAAGACGATTACCGATCTCGATCGTGAGCTTGAGCAAGTGGTGTCAACCGCGCGGCAGCGGACGGCCGCGCGCCATGCCCTCGATGCCGAGCGGCAGCGAATCCAGGCCGAGCGGGCTGGGGTGATCGCCGGCCGCGAGGAGCGCCAGGCTCAGCGAGCGCGCGTGACGCGGTGGCTCGACGACCTGCGGGCCGAGCAACGCGATGCCGAGAGACGTCTGGCCGCAACCGAGCATGCTTTCGCCGAACGAGACGAGACCCTCGCGAGCTTGGTCGCCGAGGAAGCCGCCCACCTTGACCGGCTGTCGGCGCTTCGGACCGACTCCGAGGCTCTAGCGGCCGAGCTGAGCCGTGAGAGCGCCGGCCTCACGGCTGCCGAACGCGCCCTAGCGGACGCCCAGCGCCAGCTAGCGACCCTGGATGAACGGCTGCGGGCAGAACGTCGGCGGGAGGCGGGGCTGCGCGCTCAGGAACGGGCGCTGGCTGATGAGCTGGCGCTGCGGGCAGAACGGGCCGCGTCTTTGGACGGCGAACGCGTCGCGCTCGCGGCTCAGCACGAGCGCCTGACCCGCGAGGCTGCCGCCCTGGAAGCCCAGCGTGAAACCGACGCCAAGAGGCGCGTGCCGTTGGAGGAAGCGGTCCGGCGCGCCGAGCGCGATGCTCATCGTCAAGCTCAAGCCGTTGAAAACGCACGGGCTGCTCAATTGGACCTCGAACGAGCACACGGCGCGGGTGGCCTAGCCGTCGAGCGGGCACGGGGCGAATTGATGACGATCGCGCGGCGCATCGCCGATGACCTAGACATCGAAGACCCCGACGAGCTTCTTGAGCCGTCAGCGATCAGCGATCAGCGATCAGCGTCGAGCGATCAACCACCGGCTCACGAGGACGCGGAGAAGGAGATCGCCCGGCTGAAAGAGCGGCTACGGCGGGTTGGGTACGTCGGCGAGGACGTCGTCGGGGAGTACGAGCGCGAAGCGGAGCATCAGCGGTTCCTGCGAGAGCAACTTGACGACGTGCAGCAGGCGGCCGCCTCCTTGCGCGGCGTGCTGGCCGATCTGCACGGCACCATGCGGAGCCGGTTCGACGAGACCTTCTCCAAGGTGGCGGAGGCGTTTGGCGAGACCTTCACGACACTCTTCGGTGGCGGGTCGGCCCGGCTCGTCCTGACCGAAGCCAGCGACGAGGACGGCCGTGGCGGCGGTGGGATCGACATCGTCGCGCAACCCCCGGGCAAGCGGCCGCAAAGCCTGGCCCTGTTGTCCGGCGGCGAGCGGGCGCTGACAGCGGCAGCGCTGCTGATCGCGATTCTCCAGGTCAACCCGACGCCGTTCTGCCTGCTCGATGAAGTAGACGCGGCGTTGGACGAGGCCAACGTCGTGCGCTTCCGGGAGCAACTGCAACGGTTGGCGGCCGGGACGCAAGTGATCGTCATCACCCACAACCGGAGCACGATTGAGATCGCCGACACGCTCTACGGCGTCAGCATGGGCGACGACGGGGTTTCCCAAATCCTCTCGCTGCGACTGTCAGAACAGCCAAGTGACGACGGGATGGACGTCGAGTGACGCGACCATGCTATTCCGCCAGCCGTTCGGGGCCGATGGTATAGGGATGGGCGGTGGTCGGTTCGGCGAAGATCGCCTGGACGTACTCGGCGACGTCCTGCCGCTCTTCGGTCCCGTCCATGACCATTGATTCCAGCACGTCGACGACCTCGGGCATCAGGTCGTCCAACTCTCGCACAACCTGCCGGCGGGTCCGTGAGGGGTGGGGGTCGGTCACGAACTCGTAACACGCATCGATGAACGCGTCTTCATCAACTCGAACAATGCGAAGAAATTGGGACATCTGCTCTCCTTTCGCCCCAGATTGGCGGACAGGCACAGAACAAGCGCTTATTCATCTAATGATAGGGCGAATCGACGATATGTGCCGCTCAACGCGGCGGTCATCGTCTCCGGCCGGTCCGTGGCATTCCCGTTAAGCGTGACGACGGTGGGGCCCTCCACACCGGCGGTCTGCCCTGACGGCGGACGAGTATTGACTCAAAACGCACGGTGGCCGCTGATTTTATGGTATTCCCTGGCCACGGCACGGGGGGAGACCAGTCTTGCCAGGGACCGTCGCATCACGGTCGCCCGGACTTGCTCCACCTTGCTGCCTCGCCGCGTCACACTGGCCCGATTCCTGCACACACGCTTCCATGCTGTTTTTG
>DASYWB010000312.1:0-10720 GCA_035936495.1 Thermomicrobiales bacterium | reverse complement strand
CGATCAGCCGCCACCAGTCCTCGGGTGTGTCGAGGTCAAACGCGATCCCGGATGAGATGACGGTGACCGTCTCCAGTCCGAGCCGGGCCGCTTCCGCGAAGTGGGCCTCCAGGCTTCCGGCTCCGAACTGGAAGCGGAACTCGGCCTGGGGATCGCCGTGGCCGAGGCGGACGAGCAACGCGTTCGTTCCTCGACCATGCCGATCCGGTGCGAGGACGACTGGCGCATCCGCCCAGCCGAGTGCCTGGAGGTCGTTGGCCGTCAAGAGTGGCAAGTCCCCAAAGAGGACGAGCATTGCCGCCGCGCCGCGCTGCCTCGCCCACGTTCGGGCCTGCTCCAACGCGGGGTTGAGCCCGGGCATCGTCACGTCCTGGGGTAGTGGCACGACGCGCCGATCGACCCGTGAAGCGACGTCGAGCGCCGCCTGGTCCGGACTGACGACGAGCACCGCCGCCGCGACCTCAGCCGCCAGTGCGACTCGCACCACGCGGCCCAGCATTCGCTCGGTCAGTGACGCGCGTGCCTCTGGGGAGAGGGCGGCGGCCAACCTCGTCTTTGCCCCGGCAAGGCCACGCGCCGGCACTACGACGACCAAACCACCC
Source organism: Thermomicrobiales bacterium (assembly GCA_035936495.1). Taxonomy (GTDB): domain Bacteria; phylum Chloroflexota; class Chloroflexia; order Thermomicrobiales; family UBA6265; genus DASYWB01. Next base: position 10,118 of record DASYWB010000312.1, on the reverse strand, counting down.
TTCAGATCGCTCATCGTCGCGTGCTCCCGGCGGTCAGCGTATGGCCGAAGGCGATGACGTCGGCGGCAAGCGTTCGGCGGCTTTCGGCACCGCCCATGACCGTCCCGGTCACCAGCACGTCGATGCCGAGGTCGCTTCTGATCGATGCAGCCTGCTCCCGATCGATCTCGTCGATCACCATGCCTTGGACCAGTCTGCCGTAGATTCGTGCGACGCCCAACGACGATACCTCGTGTCCCAAGCCCGCCAGCATCCGATCCGCTGGGCCCTTGAGTGCGCGTCCCCCGATAATCGGGCTCATCGCGACAACAGGCGCCTGGCTCCTGTCGACCAGGTCCCGCATCCCGGGCAGCGCCAGAATTGGGCCGATGCTGACGATGGGGTTCGACGGGCAGAAAATAATTAAGTCCGCCCCCGTGATCGCGTCGCGCACCGCGGATGTGGAACCCGCGGTTTCGATTCCCTCGAAGGTCACGCCGAGAACCTCATCGCTCTGGTGTCGGCGCACGAAGTAGTCTTGAAAGGCTAGCCGACCCGCCGGTGTCAGAACCGTCGTCGCGACGGGTTCGTCCGTCATCGGCAAAATGCTCGCGCTGATGCCCAAGGCCGCGCTGAGTTCGCTCATAATGGCGGTTAATGGCGCGCCGTCGCGCAGTCGTTCAGTCCGCGCGATGTGCGTCGCGAAATCTTGATCGCCGAGCTTAAACCACGGATCGCGCCCATACCGGGTGAGTGCGTCCAGCGTTACGAATGTGTCCCCGGCGATACCCCATCCTGTTTCCGGGTTCGCGATCCCGGCCAGTGTGTAGAGCACCGTATCGAGATCTGGGCAGATGCGTAGCCCAAAGAGATCAAAATCGTCCGCGGTGTTGACCACCACCGCCAGCTCGCCCGGCGGCAAGGCCAACATCAACCCCTGTGCCAGCTTCGCGCCCCCGACCCCACCCGCCAGCGCCACGATCATTTCGATGACCCCGGCGGCAGAGGCCGTGGCTCAACCCCTGAGCTCCGCTCCGCGACACCCCCTCTCCCGCGCACCGGGAGAGGAGGCAGGGGGTGAGTGCCGCTCCTCGCTATCCCGTTCCTCTTGCTATTCATTCAAGAACGTCCGAATAGCCTCGCTGATGGCCATAGACTTCTCCTGAGCCGGTGCCGGGACACCTCGGTTGTCACAATCCTACCGTGGCGCCGGGGTTCCAGACCTTTGCATTAGCGACCGGCCACGGTCATGGTGGCGACCTGGGGCACGATCTGGTTGGCGAAGAGCTCCAGCCCATCGAGATCGCCGACGCTGTGCCAGCCGAGGATGTGCTCGTCAACTCCCAGCTCCGCCAGCCTGCCCAGAATCTCGATCGCCTCGGCGGGAGAGACCGTCCCTCCGCCACCGCCACGGGTGACCCGTGGGAACGCGCGCAGCGTCGTTTTCTGGATCTCGTCGTAGGAGCGGCTCTCGGCTTCACAGTGGCCACGCAGCACGTCTAATTTATGCTGGACGACCGCGGGGTCCTCGCCCCGTATGTTGCAGGCGTCACCGTAGCGCGCGACAAAGCGGAGGGTCTTGCGCTCGCCACTGCCGCCGATAAGAATTGGTGGGTGAGGGCGGCTCAGCGGCATGGGGCGGCATAGCGTCTCGGCGAGCTGGTAGTGCTTTCCCTGGTAGGGCCCGACCGTGCCTGACCACATCTGTTGGGCGATCTGGAGCGTCTCCTCAAGCTGTTCGAAGCGGTCCTTGAGCGGTGGGAAGGGGATGCCCAGCCCCACGTGCTCGCGCTCGAACCAACCCGCGCCGATGCCGAGATAGGCCCGGCCGCTGGAGAGCACGTCGAGCGTCGTGACCGCCTTGATCAGGACGGCCGGCTGCCGGTAGGTCACGCTGGCGACCATCGTCCCCAGCTTGATCGTCTCCGTCATCGCCGCCGCGTAGCCCAGCGCGGTATAGGCCTCCAGCATTGGTTCCTCCGCCGCTCCGTTCGGCGGAATCTGGAAGAAGTGGTCCATGACCCAGAGCGAGGCCATCCCCGCCGCCTCGGCTTCGCGCGCGATCCGGGCGAACGTTGGTCCGATCTCGCTGTCGCCACCGGGATAGTCGAACATATTGACCTGAAGGCCCAGCCGCATCCGCGTTTCCTCCCGCTCGCCAGCCCGGCTCACTGTTGCTGATACCGCAATGGTGAGGAACTTCCGAAACGGTAGCGCGGACCGCGGTTCCCCGCAAGTGTACGTCCCGGGGGAGCGGAGGCCCCTCCCAAGTGAGAGGCCGTGGGGGAAGGCTGTTCGTCTCGAAGGTGGCCGGGAACCCCCCCGGAACGCAGGGGCACGGCGCGCCGTGCCTGGCCTCCAACCGCATCACTGCCCCTTGCCACACGGCCTCTGATACGGAATCCGGGCGAAGGTGATGGGGAAGGAGCCAAAGCGGCGGCCGCCGTGCGGTGTTGCGAGCCCCGGCGCTGCACTCAATAAGCCGGCTCCAAGCCGGCTGAACCCGGAGCGACTGACCATGGGCAATCAGCCGGAGTTGGTATCATCCCATCCACCGTATCCTAAACTTGATCCTAAACTTGACGGCGGCTTTGATTTATCGGCCTTGCGGTGGCTGACCATCATGAGCCGGTGTTGAGCCGGCTTATCCGGGACATCCGTCCCCGTGCGGCCGCCGCTGCGGCGGGACGACGCGGGCTCCATCTTCTGGACTCCGTCTCGATAGCGCGATTCGCGCGGGAGCCGGTATGACGCTCGGCCTCGGTGTCCCCGACATTGTCCTTGAAGGCCGGCTCGAACGGGAGCATGAGCGTCGCTACGCGCACCTCGGCTTCTCCGTACCCGCTGGTACCGATCAGCTTCACGTCCGCTACGACTATAGCAATCGCATCTCCGCCGATCCCACCGTGACTGGCGGCAACACGCTGGACATCGGCCTCTTCGACAACCGCGGCACCGAGGCGAGTGGACCGGGCTTCCGAGGATGGAGTGGCAGCAGCAAACGCGAGTTCACGGTCGGCACGGTATGGGCGACACCGCCGTACCGGGCGGGGGCTATCGAAGCGGGAATATGGAACGTCCTGCTCGGTCCCTACAAGATTGGACCGAAGGGCCTGAATTACCGCGTTGAAATCTGGCTCAATCCCGCGCTTTCGAACCCGGATCACGTCGAGCCACCCGCACCCCCAAGGCTTCGAGCCCTCCCCGAGCCGGCCGAGCCGGGTTGGATGCGCGCCGACTTGCACTGCCACACTCGCTTCTCGGACGGTGATTCCTGGCCCCTCGATGTCCTGACCGCGGCGGCGGAAGCGGGCCTCGATGTCCTGGCGATTACCGATCACAACAGCGCCAACGTGCTGAGCGCGCCGGACGATGCTGAGGCACGGCTGCCGGTCCTGCTGCCTGGCGTTGAGGTCACGACCTACGGTGGCCATTGGAACGCCTGGGGCGGGAAGGGGTGGTACGAGTTCCGGGATCCGTCCGACACCACGACTCAGCGGGCCATGGAGCAGGCTATTGCCGATGGCGCCTTCATCAGCATCAATCATCCCAAGCCATACGGACCGCCCTGGGAGTATCCGAGCGTCGAGGCATATCACGCGGTCGAGGTCTGGAACGGCCCGTGGGAACGCCTCAACACCCTCGCCCTCGGCCAGTGGGAGAGCTTGTTACGGGAGGGCAGGCGGCTCGTCGCGGTCGGCGGCAGCGACACCCATCGTCTCCACGGTCAGACGGTCAACCCGGTCGCTCCCCGCCTGGGCCAGCCCACGACTTGGATCGGGTTAGCAGCAGGCGCGCCCCGCACCACCGAGACGATCCTCACCGCCCTCCACGCCGGCCGCTGCTTCGTCGCCGTATCGCCGGAGGGGCCGCAACTCTACCTCTCGCCTCACGGCAACGGCGTCCGTGCCCGAGCCGTGGATGCCCACGGCGCCGTGGTGGTAGTGCTCGACCAGGCCGGTACCGTCGCCGCCCAACCAGTCACCGTCAACGACCTTGAGATCACCACGCCCTTTGCCCCTGACTCGACCTATCTCCGGGCTCAGATCATCGACCCTTCCGGCACCATGCTCGCCATCAGCAACCCCATCTGGAGAGACGCGCCTGATACTCCGTAGCGGTCGATGGCAGTCGCCCGTCCTCCCAGGTGTCCGGCTGCCTTGTGACGACCACGTCGAAGACACGGCCCCTCTTCCCCTCTGCCGCATTGGCGGGTATGATGTGTCCGTACACCCCTGGGCTAACTATCAGCAGTGATGAGTGGAGGGCGTGATGGCGCAACGGACAGGCCAAGTCGGTCGACGATCATCCGGGGCCGGCGACAGTTTCCTCGAGCGACAATTTGGTCTCCGGGCCCGCGGCACCGATGTCCGGACCGAGATCATCGCGGGCATCACCACCTTCATGGTCATGTCCTACATCATCGCCGTCAATCCGGCGATTCTCAACCTCGGCGGTGCAGGCCTGGATATCCGGCAGGTCGCGACGGTCACCTGTCTCGCAGCTGGACTGCTGACTATTGCGATGGGCCTCTATGCCAACCTGGCGATTGCCATCGCGCCGGGTCTGGGTCTCAACGCCATTGTCGCCTTTACCCTGGTTGGCTCAATGGGCCTGACCTTTCCGCAGGCAATGGGCGTCATCGTCGCCGAGGGCATCATCATCACTGTGCTCGTGCTGCTCGGTATCCGTCAATATGTGATGGACATCGTGCCGCTCCCGCTCAAGCAGGCGATCTCCGTCGGCATCGGCTTCTTCATCCTCTTCATCGGTCTCCGCAACGCCGGCGTGGCGGGCGTTGGAGCGGCGGGCCTGCCGGAGCTGTTGCCCCTCAGTACATGGCCGATCTTCGTCTCGATGGTTGGCTTTGCTATCACGCTGGTGCTCGTCGCTCGCAATGTTCGGGGCGCCATCCTCTGGGGCATCATCGCTTCCACCGTCATCGCCTTCATCGTCCCTGGCGATGTCGCGACCTTTCCCGACGACCCGCTCGCTGGGCCGGACTTCGGACTGATCGGCGAATTCAGCTTCGGGTTTATCGGCGAGCTTGGTGTCTTGACGGCGCTCCTCGTCGTCTTCAGCCTGATGCTGGCGGACTTCTTCGACACCATGGGCACGCTGGTCGGGGTCGGCAGCCGCGCTGGCTACCTGGACGAGCATGGCAACTTCCTCCACGCCCAAAAGCCACTCCTCGTCGACTCGGCCGCCGCCGCGGTCAGCGGCGCGATGAGCGCGTCATCCTCAACGGCCTATATCGAGTCGGTCGCCGGGGTCGAGGCAGGCGGCCGTACGGGCCTCGTCTCTGTCGTCACCGGTCTCCTGTTTCTGTTGGCGTTGCCGTTCGTCAATCTCGTCAACGCCGTCCCCGTGGTCGCGACGGCACCGGCACTGATCGTCGTTGGTGTCCTGATGGTCGGTGTGTTGAGCCAACGGGAGACCGGCTCGGGCGTGCTAAGCCGCGCCATCGCCTTCGACGACATTGAGGAAGGCCTGCCGGTCGTCCTGACGATGCTGGTCATGCCGTTCACGACCAACATCACCAACGGCATCGGCGCCGGCTTCGTCACCTACGTCGTGCTCAAGGTCGCGCGCGGCAAATTCGGCCAAGTCCACCCCGCCCTCTACGTCATCGCCGCCGCTTTCCTCCTCTACTTCCTGCGGTGGGCCTTGTTCGACGCGGAGTTCTAGTCGGAGCTTCTCGGCGGCGGAGCGCCCGGCATCGGAACAACAGGAACGCCGCGATAAGGCGACGCTAGCATGCAGGCAGACCGGCGTAACTGCTCCTCCCCGATGTCGCTAGATTGACCGCCGGGAAGGGTTGTCTCGTTGCCGGATCAATGACCGAAACTTGAAGCCAGTAGTCACTCAGCTTCCTGCCCTCCGGGAGTTGAACCGTCTGGACCGTCTTGGCCAATAACCCTGCCTCGCGACTGGGTGTGAATGAGGTCGTGAAGGAGATCGCCTGGCCCTCGTTGGCCTTGGGATGAAGGGTGCCGGTCACCTGATACTCGGGCAGTACTCGGGTGGCCGCGTTCGTTTGGAAGACGAGCTCGACCATATGCGCGTTCGGCCCAAGCGTCTCGCCGTCGCCTCGTCGGTGTTGGCCATAGCCGACGAACGTGATCCCATCGCCGAACTGCCGACTGCAGCCACTCTGTTGGACCATCCAGTCAGGCGGAGGGATACGGCGCAGATCATACACCCTGACGAATTCGACGCCATCGATCGTCACCGTGTACAGCGGCTGAAAGTCCTCGAGGTACGGCCCTACGGGACCGTGGATGCCGCGCTTCCATTGAAGAATGTGAGTGACCGCGTAGTCTGTATCTGCCCACGTCATTGCGCTTGCCCGATTCGTACCGATGTCCCCCAGCCCTCGAACCGTCACGGTCTCCGGAAAGAAGTACAGCATCGTCGATCGCGAGATTGAAGTGCGGACCACGGAGGTTTCACCGCCCGGTTGCGAAAGGATAAAGTCCGCTGCCTGGTCGAGACCTTCTCCCCATCCCACCATGAGCATCTCCTGGGCGGTCCTGGTGCCCCCAAGCAGAGGGTTGTAGTAATCGAGCATGTACGGACGTTGAGCGAGCGCCGTGAACAGTTGGCCCGTGGCCAACCCAACGATCGCCATCCCACTTGCGATTCTCCAACCGATATTCCGCCTTGCCCACAGCAGGCGCGCTACGCCAACGATGCCGATCGCGGCAAGAAGGTCGAAAAACAGGAAGTCCGGAAGAATGTATCGGTCAAACTTCCTCGTGCCGGCCGCCATCCCGACGGAATAGACCAGGACAAAAGAGGCCAGAATAACGATGGGACGCCAGGAGTGACGAGGTATGATTGAATCGATGCGAAAGAGAGACGCGAAGGCTATCAAGGCTAGACCGAAGAGAGTAAACGGTGTGATCTTATAGAGAAAAACGAAGACATAGAAGAGAATGCCGGGGTCTCCCGCTACCGTCTCTCCCGCGAAGTACAACCCCCATGGATGCGGCGTCTCGATGGACTGGCGCCACTGCTCAATCGTGTACTCGATCGTCCCACGCGCATCGACCCAGAGCGCGGGCCAGACCACAATTGTCGTGATTAGGCTTGCACCGACCACTACCGTGGCCGTCTTGGTGGCCGTCAGCAATGCCACTCTTCCGGTCTGTGTTCCCTGCCGACAGCGCGAGATTGCACCATCGGCGATCACGAGCAGAATGATCGGGATCAGCACCAAGCCGGTGAGCCGAGTGAGCCAACTGAGCGCGGCCAAGACACCAGCGAGTGCCCATAGTTCCTTTCTTGTCTGCTTCCGGTCCGCGTACGTCGCCGCCAGCATGCTCCCGAATGCGGTAATGCCGGTGAGACCATCAACGTGGAGCAACTGGTCATGGGCGATCAGAAACGGGTCGAAAACGATGAAGGCGGCGGCTAGAGTGGTAATAGCGAGGCCGAACAGACGGTACGTTAGCCATATCGCGATGAGAAAGATCCCGGCCTGTAGGACGATCTTGGCCATCCTGCCAGCCACCAGCACCGAAAGCGGCTCGCCCCCCGCAGCTCGAATCGGCCCATGCACAGATTTGAGAGCTTCGATCTGGTCGGGATAGTCGGTGACGTAGTTTGGTATCTCTGCCAGATACCCGACCATTCCAGCCCACATGATCGGCACGGCCGGGTACAGGAATTGACTCGTCTTTGCAAAATCGCCATGCGCTACGGCGTTATAGAAATTCGCAGAGATGCCGAGAAAAACGGGCTCATCGACCGTAACGACGCGATCGATACCCAGCGTGCGAGGCCAGATATAGACAAGCGCCGTGGCAATCAGGGCGAGAAGAAGCAGGAGGTTCTGGCGAGTGGGTGACGCCCGCCTGCTGACGAGGGAACGAAACCTGTATTGAGCGTTGGACTTGGTGGCCCGCTCAACGTCACCCACGGTGCGCTCCGGCGCTCTCCGTTTGCGGCCATGGGTGACCATACAACTTCGCTCGGCCTCCACGTCACGCACGTTCGCTCCTTGTTCACCACCACGGTCAGCGCCGCCACGCACGATGAACCTCCTCCTTGGGCTGCCGTTGAGCAGCGGATCGCTTGAGCCGCAAGCGACGGTCTTGGCAGCACGAGCCGCTGTGGAGGTCACCGCTCCGGTTAGGCAGGAATCGCGCGCCGCCCAGCAGCCCGCTGCACGACCTAGCGACGGGATATGACAGAAGAGATATTCAACCTCGGCTCACTGACGGCGAGCTTCTGATAGCTGGAAGCCCACCTTTCTTCTGTTCAGGTCGTTGCCATGGTCCTGCCTGGTTGATGGCTCGCGCATATTCTCGAAAGCTCGTCCGTCATCGTGGGGTGCGCACCGCCAGCCATCGTAAGCGTAGCCCAGACAACGGGTCAATCAAAACTATGTGTGCGTTCGCTCTAGGCCCCAACGTCGCATTCCTGACGACGAGCGGCAGGAGCGGCGACGCGGCACGCCGCTCGCTCAGCAGGTCGGAGGACGTGGAGGATACGCCGGTGGCTGAGGTGTCTCCAGCCGGAGGCGAGGAAGACGACCAGCATGGCCGGCGCCGAGATGCCGGTGAGCAAGAGGCCAGCTTGGAGCGAGGCAGGCTGGTAGCGCAGGGCAACCGCATGCTGACCCGCGGGGATCGGGATGCCGCGCAGCGCATGGTTGGTTGGCAGGATTTCGACCTTCTCCCCATCAACGTAGGCTTTCCAGCCGGAGCTGTAGACCTCGCTGACGACGAGCAACCCAGGCGCATCGGTCCGGGTGCCGATGTCGATGGCATCCGCCTCGTATCTCGTGACACGCGCATCGTCGGCCGCCGGGTCGAATGGCGGCGCGATGGACTGTAGGCTCCCCTCGACGAGCGCCGTCTGCCGTGGATCGATCTCACCGCTCGTCAGGATTGGCAGCGCATCGCCGCGGCCGACGGACCGGGCATCGTGGACGATCCAGGCCCGGGGAAGCGCGGTGGTGTTCTCATAGATGGCGACCTGGTCGGTGCGAAAGACCTCGGGCCGGCCCGAGGTCAGAGCAACGACGTCCGCGCGATCCGGCGGAATGTTGGTAGCGACGAGGATATAGCGCACGTTGAGCAGGTCGAGGAGCGACGAGACGGTTCCGCTCGGCAGCAGATTGGCATGGTGGTAGTTCTGGCGCAGCCCGTTCAGCGCGGTGATGAACTCGACGTAACGTTGCAGCTGGATCGGGTTGTAGCCCTGGATATCCTGAAGCTCGAGGACCATCGAGCGACCGTTGACGAGGAGCGATACTACGTCCGGCTGGAGGCGACGAGCCTGATAGCTGTAGCGCCACGGGCCTGGGTCAGGATGGCCGAGGCCACCATAACCGACGTATCGGAAGGGACCCGATTCCGCCTGCCGCGCCTGGAGAAACTCGCCGGCCCCGCCGGGATCAGTAGGGGCAAGACTGACATGGACCGCGCGGTCGGCTACGCGGCCTGGTTCGAAGGCGGTGAGCGGCAGCCGTTGGCTCCAGCCGAAGCCCGAGGCGACGAGCTCTTGGCCCGTCGGCTGAAGGAAGGCGAGTGCGAGGATCAGTGCCGGCGCGAGGTCGGCAACGCGGCCGCGGAGTGATCCGCGATATGGTCGCGATGGGGCGGTCACGATCAGTGCGGCGAGCGCCGTCACAATGGTGGCGCTGACGAGAGGGGGCCGGCCGCCGAAGGCGCCTTCCCTGGATAGCCAGACCGCGATCACCAACAGAAGCACAAACGGGACAAGGATGAGCGGAAGGACGCTCCGCTTTCCACGCCATGCTCGGAGTCCCTCAACTCCGGCGGCGCTCAACATGGCTGGGCCAATCATCACGACCGCGTTGATCTGATGCGGGCTGTGCTCATGCAACGACTGGAAGCGCGGGATCACATAGAAGAGCGGATGGAGCGGCGTCCAATCCTGGGTGAGCGCGTAGACGACGACCGTCATGCCCGCGAAGAAGGGAACCGTGTAGCGACGCCGGGCTAGGACCGGCGCGAGGAGCAATAGGATGATCGCGGCGCCACCAAGGGCGACCGCCCGGTGTCGGCTGCCGTCGCCCGTGAGGTGCGCAAAGAGGACCACCGGCGTGTATGGCGTCGCCGCATGAGCCTGTTCTAAATTCTCGTAGTTGCCCCCGGCCAGATTCG
>DASYWB010000311.1:0-4906 GCA_035936495.1 Thermomicrobiales bacterium | reverse complement strand
GTCGCCTCGCTCGTCTCACGCGGCTCCGGTGGAGCGGGATGTCGCATTACGCTCGCCCCTGACGTCTCACGGCTCCCCGAGACGGGCGGCATCGCCATCCCGCCATGCCGGCAGCCGGCAACACGCGGCGAGCAACCATCCTACCGGACCCGGCGGTGCCCACCTAACCCCGGGCCTCGGGTGCCATCGTCGCTCCAGCCAGGCGTTGGATGCGCCAGAGCTCGGGATCGTAGGGATCGGCCTTGCGCCGTCGCTCCGCCGGCGAGAGCCAACTGAATACGGTCGGAAAGCTGAAGACCTCTTCCCCGTCGACGACCAAGCGGCGTACCACCCCGAACGGCCGATCAACCGCGAAGATCTCAAGGGGCGGCCGGGAGATAACCTCGGTCTGGAACCACCCGTGCTCTGGGCAGCGACCGGCATGCAGCACCCAGACCAGGTCGGCGGTGACCCCGCCTATGTCCCGCACCAGCACGTCCACGAGGTCACCGTCGCATATTGGGCAGCGCATCGGCGTCCGGGGTGCCACACGATCACGGCTGGTGCCCACGTCCATCCCAGTTTCCATCCTCATATCGCGTCACGACCCGCGCCCGAGCGGCGAATCTCGTTCGGAGTCTAGCATCCAAACCCCGCGCGAGGCCACGCCATCCGGGGTGGGCCACCGTTTGGCGAATCGGCCACACCCCGCTACAATCGCGCTACCGCGGCGTCTCGCCGCTACGCCTGGGGCGCGGCGCAGGGCGCCCGCGTTCATCATCAGGAGAGAGGGTATGCCGAATCAGGGGTTACTCACTGGCTTGATCGCCACGTACCGGACGTTGAACGTGAATGTTCGCCCGCTCCCCGAGGACCGTCTCCGCGTGGCCAGTGATAAGGGTGGCAATGGCAGCGTTCGCGACGTGGTCCTCCGCTTGCGAGATAGCGAGCTGCGCTTCTCCCAAGCGCTCAAGGAACGGATCAGCGGAGTACCGATGAGCGCCGCGCTGAGCGACGAGACACCGGTGATTGGCACCGAGCACGACGACGACGACACGGTGAGTGTGCTCGCCCAGTTTGGCACCGCTCGCGAATCGACGCTGGCCATGCTCCGCGACCTTCCGGACCAAAAGTGGGACGAGGGCCTCGAAGGCGGTCAGACGATTCGGGACAGAATCGAGCAGCTGCTGGAGAACGACCGCGCTCAGCTTGAACGGATCAATGCGTTGCTCGGCGCGCCGTCCCCCGCCTGATCACGCGCGCCCCGCCTCATGCGGCATAGCGCGCGGCGAGGGAAAGGGACCCATGAACAGCAGACACACGCAACCTATCGACCCAGCACTCATCCTGGACCGTCTCCGCGAGGGGCTGCTCGGCGTAGGCTTTTTCTCGATCCACGCCGGAGTCTTCCTGCTGACGGCCTTGTCCCTCTTCCTCTGGGATCTGATCACCAGCCCGGCGACGCTCGGCGTCCCCGCGCCGCGCCTCGTCATCCCGTGGGGCGTCCTCGTGCTCATCCACGCATCAATCGTCGCCGTCTTCAGCGTCGCGCGGGAGGCGCTCGCGCCGGACGAACCAGCATTGGAACCATCCGCGTCCCGCCCAGCTCCCGCGCCACCGGCTCAGCAGCACGCGCCAGATTCACGCAGTGCGTCCACGCCCCCCCGCGCAACGTCTCGCTTCCGACCGGCCGCCAGCACCTCGCTCGCGGACGCCCGCGAAGCGAGCCAGGAGACGGCACCGGGCGCATGGCGGCGTCCCGTCCACAGCCTCCGGCAGGTAACGGAGACCTTCCGCCGGGATGGCTCCCTGCCGCGGCCACACCCTGATCCGAGCCATCCAGAATGGCGACCCGCACCGACCGCCAGCCTCTCCGAGGAAGAGCGCCGGGCCCTGGGCAGCAAGCAACTAGCTCGCTGGCGCGGGGAAAACAAGCCGCCCAGCCATGATAGCCGTCCGCCCGCGGCTCCAGACCGACCGGCGCCCGCTCCCCCACGACAAGGGGTGGGCACACCGGTCGTGCGCCCGATCGCGCCGAGCGCATCGAATGTTGAGGAAGCGGAATGGACGTGGTTGGGGGCCGCGGCCACGTCCCACCTGGCACGTCGGGACCCGGAGAAGCGCCAAGGCGAGGAGAACCCACCTCCTCCTACGAACGGAAACGAGACTCCACCCCCGTCGTGAGCGATGATCTGGCGGAACGCATCACCCGAGATTTCGCGGTTGCCGTCTTCGTCGTCGACGATGGACGGGTGCTGTTGCGGTGGCATCCTCGCCTAGGTCGCTGGCTGCCGCCTGGCGGCCACATCGAGCCAAACGAGACCCCGGACGAAGCGGCGATCCGCGAAGTCCGAGAGGAAACCGGTGTCGCCATCCGCCTGGCCGGCGCCCCCGGCATCGACGTCGACCTTCCGGACCAGCCGCGACAACTCTGCCGGCCCCTCGGCATCCAACTCGCCAGCATCACTCCCGGCCACCAGCACATCGACCTTATCTATCTCGCGACAGGTCAACCCGGGCCACCCCTGGAGGGCGTCGCCTGGTTCATCAAAACCGACCTCCCCGCTCTCAACCTTGGCGAGGAAGTCACCGCCTGGTGCCACGTCGCCCTGGAGTACGGCCCTCATGGAGCTCGGCCACCCAAACCCATCCGCTGACTCCGGGGCTGTTCCCAACAGATGGGGTCCTTCAACACATGGGCATTGTCCCCAAGTCGGCCGGAGCCTCCCACCGCCATCGCCGCGGCCGGCCAGGGGCATGGCACGCTGTGCCTCCCCCCTGAGCAGCGGTTGGTGTCGCCCAACCGCATCGCGGGAACCGTGGCTCTTTCATCAGGGACACGGCGAGGCCGTCCATCGCACGATGGACAGCCTCGCCTTCGATCAAGATTCGCGGCTACGCTGCCGGCGTACCGGCCGCGGGCGTGCCGACATCCGGCAACTCGATGAACTCATCGATCACCCAGCGGTCGTCCTGCTGAGTGAAGACGAGGAGGACACTCTCCGGCCCCTCGACGGCGCCATCGGGTTCGTCGACGGTCACAATCGCCACCGCCCGACCGTCCTCCAGCACTCGCACGTTCTCAATCGACACGAGTGTGAGTTGCTGCTCCTCAGCGACCGCCACCGGGGACGCCTCGAGGAAGGCGATGTCCTCCTCCGGGATCGTGCCAAAGTCGCGGCTGATGAGCTCGTCACTGTAGAGCGCGAAGGCCCGTAGGAAGTCCCCGGCATTGAAGCAGGCAAGGACCTCGGTCACTGTTGCCTCGATGCCGGCCACCGTCGCCTCGTCGGCTGGCTCACCTTCGGTCAGCAGTGCAGCGGCCGGGCTTGCGGGCAGGACCGCCTCTTCCTCCAAGGCCTCCTCGCCAGCCGGCGTCCCCGCCCCGGGCGTACCCAACACGGGTGTCCCGGCTATCCCCTGCAGCGACTCAATCGAGCGCGGCTCGACCTGGCACTCGGACGGGTCTGGCACACGGGGCAGGGGCGCCGGGGTGCCCTCCTGGGCCGCGGCGACCATCCCACTAAACAAGAAGGCGACGAGCATGAGAGCCGAGGCAAACAACGGCAGACGGTACATGAGCTTCTTCTCCCCTGGTGATACGACAACGCCCCGCGCCGGAGCAGAGCCACTACGGGTGCAAGACCCATACCACGCGGCCAAAGGTAGGCCTCCGCGAGCCTAATCCGCGATGCCATGAGGGGGGTATGGCGCTCTGAGGCAACTTCTGCACAAGGCGGCTGTACGGGCGCATTTGGAAAGCGCAGGCAGGGCCGATCGCCATCAACACGTAGCGCCAGCACTTCAGGATGCCCTTAGCCCTGGTGAGTGACATCCCACCCGCACCGGCCGTGCGACCCGGAAGGTGACGCCAACCACCACGCACGGCCATCACATCAATGCGTAGGGCGCGATGCGGTGCATCGCCCTCGCTCCAATCACGTAGGCCCGAACACCAAACCACGCCATGCGAACGTCCCGGTTGCGAGAGAGGGGGTGAGGGCAGCGCCACGCGCTACAATGAGGACCGCATCAACATGGCACTTTTATGAGCAAGGACTCGAACTCATGGCCCAAGCAGTCGCCGCACCGGCAACCCCCGTAACCCAGCGGCGCGACGCCTATCTCGACCTCGTCCGCTCCCGCGTCGTCGTCTACGACGGCGCGATGGGCACCTCGGTCCAAAATTACGACCTTGACGCCGAGGGCTACGGCGGCATCGAGGGCTGCAACGAGAACCTCGTCTTCCACAATCCTGGCCTCATCGAAGAAGTTCACGCCTCTTTCCTCGAAGCCGGCGCCGATGTCCTCGAAACCGATACCTTCGGCGGCTCCCAACTCAAGCTGGAGGAATACGGCCTCGGCGAGCGCACCTACGAGCAGAACCGCACCGCGACCGAGCTAGCCCGCCGCGTCGCCGACCACTACGCTACCAAGGACCAGCCGCGCTTCGTCGCCGGCTCGATCGGCCCGACCGGACTCCTCCCCGCCTCCGAGGACCCGATGCTCGGCAACGCCCGCTTCGAGGAGGTCGTCGCCCTCTTCTTGGACCAAATCCGCGGCCTGGTCGATGGCGGCGCCGATGTCCTTCTGGTCGAGACCACCCAGGACATCCTGGAGCTCAAAGCCGCCGTCCACGCGGCCCGTCGCGTCCGCCGGGAGAACGGCATCTACGTCCCGATCCAGGCCCAGATCACGCTCGATACCTCCGGCCGCATGCTCCTCGGCACCGACATCGCCGCCGCGCTGACGATTCTCGAACACCTCGGCGTCGATATCATCGGCCTCAACTGCTCGACCGGTCCCGAGCACATGCGCGAGCCCGCCCGCTACCTCGGCGAGTTCAGCACGAAGCCCGTCAGCGTCATCCCCAACGCCGGCCTACCCCAGAACGTCGATGGCAAAGCGCTCTACCCGCTCGAACCGG
>DASYWB010000310.1:0-3087 GCA_035936495.1 Thermomicrobiales bacterium | reverse complement strand
GACCTGGGCCATCGCGGTTGACCGCGTCCGCTACGTCGGCGAACCCGTCGCCGTGGTCGTCACGGAAAACCGGTATCAGGCCGAGGACGCGCGCGAAGCGGTCATCGTCGATTACGATGCCCTGCCGACCGTCGCCCATCTCGACGACGCTCAAAGAGGCGATGCCCCGCTACTCTACGACAACATCAAAGGCAACATTGGGATGCGCTGGGACCGCGTTCATGGCGACGCCGATGCCGCCTTCAACGACGCGCCAGTCACGGCCGAGGCTCGGATCCGTTCCCAACGCCTCGCTGGCGTCCCCATGGAACCACGAGGCGTCGCGGCCGCGCCCGATGCGGTCACCGGTGGATTGACCGTCTGGACCTCCACCCAAGCGCCGCATTGGAACCGCAACAGCATCGCCGGAGCGCTTGGCCTGAGCCAGACGCAAGTCCGCGCCATCGCACCGGAAGTCGGTGGCGGCTTCGGTGTCAAAATCGCCGCCTATCAAGAAGACTTCATCGTCGCGGCCTTAGCCCACAAGCTCCGGCGGCCGGTGAAGTGGATGGAGACCCGGAGCGAAAACTTCCTCGCCACCCATCATGGCCGCGATCAGTGGGCCGATGTGGAAGTAGCGGCGGACAAGAACGGTCGACTTCGGGGACTACGGATCAATGTCGTCCAAGACCTCGGCGCCTACCCCAAGGCCACCGATCTTCCCGTGCTGACGGGTCGTATGGCCGCCGGCTGCTACGACATTCCCGCCTTGGAATTCCACGCCACCGGCATCTACACCAACACCATGGCCATTGGCGCCTATCGCGGCGCCGGCCGGCCCGAGGCCGCCTACTACATCGAGCGCGTCATGGACCTTGTCGCCGATGAGGCCGGTCTCGACCCCGCCGAGGTCCGCCGCGTCAACTTTATCCAGCCGGACGTGTTCCCCGTCACGACCGCCGCCGGTGAACGGTATGACAGTGGGGACTACGAGAAGGCTCTCAACAAGGCGCTGGAAGTCTCCGACTACAAGAAGCTCCGCCAGGAGCAGGCCCAAGCCCGAAAGGAAGGCCGCTACCTCGGCATTGGCCTAGCGTCATATGTTGAGATCTGTGGCTTCGGCCCCTACGAGAGCTCGACCGTGCGCGTCGAGCCGAGCGGCGCCGTCTCCGTCTTCACCGGCATCTCGCCCCACGGGCAGGGCCAGGGGACCACCTTCGCCCAGCTCGCCGCCGAACACATCGGGGCGGACTTCGAGCAGGTCGTCGTTCACCACGGCGACACGAGCAACACTCCCCAGGGTAACGGCACGATGGGCAGCCGTGGTCTGGCGGTCGGCGGTGGAGCCCTGATGCTGTCGCTCAAGAAGGTCCAAGACAAAGCGAAGCGCGTCGCCGCCCACCTCCTCGAAGCCGCCGTCGAGGACATCGAGCTGATCGACGGCAAGTACCGTGTCCGCGGCGTTCCCGATCAGGGGCTTGGTCTCGCGGACATCGCCGCCGCCGTCTACGATGACGTCGACGACATGCCCGCGGATATCGACGCCGGTCTCGAATCGACCGATTTCTTCCGTCCCGAGGACGAGACCTTCCCCTTCGGCACGCATGTGGCCGTGGTCGAGGCCTTCCCCGAGACCGGCGAGGTCGAGATCCTCCGCTATGTCTCCGTTGACGACTGCGGCGTCATCATCAGCCCGCTGCTCGTCACGGGCCAGGTCCATGGTGGTCTGGCCCAGGGGATCGGCCAAGCCCTCTTCGAAGAGGTTCGGTACGACGCCACCGGCGAGTTGGTCACCGGCACGCTCAACGACTACGCCATCGCTCGCGCGAGCTACTTGCCGCGTTTCGAGACCTATCACACCGAGACCCCAACGCCGATCAACCCGCTCGGCTCCAAGGGCATCGGCGAAGCCGCGACCATCGGCTCGACGCCGGCCCTCGCCAACGCCGTGATCGACGCCCTCGAACCGTTCGGGATCACGCACCTCAACATCCCCTTCACGCCCGAGAAGGTCTGGCGCGCGATCAGAGACAGCAAGAGAAGCGACGTCGCGGCGGACTAGGGCGCGGCCGCTTGCGGAGATTGGAGACCTCCAGCGAGTGCCCGCCCGACAGTGAGCAGACGCGACCCTCTGCTCAAGTGAGAGGTCCAGGCCAGTCTCGGACCAGTCTGGGACAAATCTGGACCTATTTGGACAGAGGGTGGCATCGTATTTACCACGCTGTCGGGGCGAGAAGGAGTCGCCCATGCCGCGGTCACAAGCACCAACGGAAACCACGATGAAGTTGACGGACACCAAGCAGCAGCTCAGCGAGGTAATCAGTCGTGTCGCCCGCGGCGAGAGCCGCGTGGTCGTGGAGAAGAGCGGCCTGCCTGTGGTGGCCACCATCTCGGCCGCGGAGTACCGTCGCTTCAAGGCGCAGGAGCAAGAGGTGGCCCGCGCCACCTTGGCCGAGGCGTTCGGCCGGATCAGCGACGCCTTCAAGGACGTCCCCGACGAGGAACTGGACCGCGAGCTCGCCAGGGCGCAAGCCGAGGTGCGTGCCGAGCTGCGGGCTGAACGGGAGGCTGCGGCGAGCGGGTGATGCGCGCCGTCCTCGATGCCAACGTGTTTGCCTCCGGCGTGCTGGGCTATCGCCAGCCCGCGAGCGCGCCGGGGACATCCTCCGCCGCTGGCTGGCCGGCGCCTTCGAGCTTCTTACCGCAGACCCCGTGATCGTCGAGATCGAGCGCACCCTGCTCACCAAGCACTACTTCGCGGCCCGGATCAAACGGGCCGCCGGCGTGCAATGGATCGCCGCCCTAACGACCGTTGCCACCCGGACGGCGCTCACCACGACGGTCAGGGGTGTGGCGACCCATCCTGAAGATGATCTCGTGCTCGCCGCGGCGGTCTCGGCCGCGGCCGACTATCTCGTGACCGGCGACAAGCAGCTACAGCGGATCGGGGGCTACCACGGGGTCACCCTCGTGAGTCCACGCGACTTTCTCACGCGCCTACAGCAGGAGGAAGAACCTGCCGATTCCCTCTAAGCTTCGGCAGGGTACGCGGAAGCCATACCCTCCTGTGCCAGCCGGTCACCACTTTCGCAATCCGCTGAGCACGCC
>DASYWB010000309.1:0-2331 GCA_035936495.1 Thermomicrobiales bacterium | reverse complement strand
GTGATCACGACGAGGTTGCGGATTCCCAGCGCGTGCGCCCCGAGCAGGTGCGACATTAGGCCGAGGAGGTTCCGGTCACGGCAGCAGACGTGGAGGATCACCTCGCAGCCGACCGCATGCTGCACCGTCGCACCGAAGGCGAGGTTCTCCATCCGGACGCTCGCTCGCGGCCCATCCGAGGTGTTCACGACCGTTGCGCCGGCCTGGATCAACCTGCGCGCCGCCTCGACGCCTGGTGCCGGATCCAGCCCGAACGGCGGGTTCACCTCGACACTGACGACGAACTCGCGTCCCAGCTTCGCGCCCAGTCGGCTCCGCTCCGCCATCGGCCTGAGGGGGCGTTCGGCGATGGCCGTCGTGATCGCCGAGGTAGGCGTGCCCACACGATCGTGGGTCTCGGTACCGCCCACGATCTCGATCCCGCTCCGCCTTGGCAGCGTATCGTGCCTCATCATGCGGACCGCACCCGCTATAGCGTGGATATGCGCCGGCCCTGTACCGCAGCAGCCACCGACGATCCGGACGCCCAGCTTGAGCAGGCGCCGCGCGAACGTCGCGTAGAAGTCAGGACTCGCCACGTAGATCAGCCGGCCTTCGACTTCCTGCGGCCGACCGGCATTCGCCTGGGCGGACACGGGCCGGTTCACGCCCGAGCGCGCCATCGCCCTTGCCGCTTCGAAGACCTCGTTCGGGCCGCCGCCGCAATTTACGCCGACCGCGTCAGCGCCCCACTCGGCCAGCAGCCGGGCTGCCCGGCCAGGCTCCGTACCGTCGCGGGCACGGATATCGGCCCCGAATCTCATCTGCGCGACCACCGGCAGATCGGGTGCCTCGGCGCGGGTTGCTGCCAGCGCGATCCGCACCTCATCGAGAAAGTCGAACGTCTCCAGGATGAGCAGGTCGCTGCCGGCGTCCCGCAAGGCAGCGACCTGCTCGCGATAGGCCGTGGCGACCTGATCGAGGTCCTCCGGCGCCGCGTTGCGGGGGTCAAGCCCGGTCGGCGCGACCGCGCCGGCGACAAATGCGCGATCTCCGGCGGCCTCGCGGGCCAGGCGTACACCGGCCGTGTTGAGCTCGGTGACGCGATCCTGCAGTCCGTGCCGAAGCAACGCCAGCCGATTGGCGCCGAAGGTGTTGGTCTCGATGACCTGGGCGCCGGCCGCGACGTAGGCAGCGTGAATGCCTCGTACCAGATCGGGCTGGGAGACGTTCAACTCATCGAAGGAGCGGTTGAAGAGGACGCCCCGCTCATAGATTTGCGTCCCCGTTGCTCCGTCGAACAGCACCGGGCCCGCGACCAGTGCCTCGCGAAACGTCCGCGCACCTGCCATTGCATCACCCCATACGTCGTGCTCTCAAGCGGATGATTCGCGCGACCGCGGAAGGGCCGCCTGCCACTCCTCAGGGGATGGCTCTTGATCAGCACACGTCATCACCGAGGCTATGGTAGCGGATTCGCTGGACCTGAGATAGGCGTCCCAGGCGCCTCGGCGCCATGCTCGCGGCCTCCAACGGCCCAGGCACTGGACCGCTGAGCCGCTGGCCCTGGACTAGAGCGCGCGCTCACGAGAAGGGCCGGGGCAACAGCACCCCGGCCCTCTTGACCTTTCCCCAATGGTCCTACGCGGCAAGACGCTCACGGAAAAGGTGCCGGTCCTCCCATACGTAGTCAGCGACGCCCGGGAGGCTAAGCGTCTCGTCGAGTGTGAACCAGGCGTAGTGCTGGCCTTCCGTCAGGACAAAGTCCTCATCAAGCGGCGGCCACTCACAGTAAAAGTCGTGCCAACGCGTACCGTCATCGTAGGTACCGTGGCGCAGCGACACGACGTTGGCAGGATCGAGTGTGATCCCAAGCTCCTCCATCTCGCGGCACCACGTAGTGAGGAGGTCGCCGCCATCCTCAGGCTCGCATCGCCCACCAAAGAATGCTCACTTCCCCGCATTCGGGGGCGCGTCGGCGCTCCGCAGGTGCAGCAGGACCTTACCGGAGGCGGCGTGGTAGAGGAATCCAACCGCTACCTTCTGCGTGGCCATGGACGCAGCAAATAATCGTAATGGCATCATCGCAAATGACAGATTCTGTCCCCTGTCGTTGCCGACACCTGAAGCCCCGACCAACCCACGTGGAAGATACGGTGCGGGCAGATGGGACCACGCGCGGGATCGCTCGATTCCCAAGGGGAAGGGATTGGTTAGCGCTGTCGTGGCGGCGGGATTGCCTGCGAGTATTTACTCTAGCACCCGCGTACCGGTTCTCTTAGGGCATATCCTTAGGAGCGGGAGGGGAGGCGAGTTGACGTTGGGCTCCGGGGGGACGGGTTGGCACGGTGG
>DASYWB010000308.1:0-6411 GCA_035936495.1 Thermomicrobiales bacterium | reverse complement strand
GAGTCACGGCATCGTGCTCATCTACCTCGCGGCTCACCCCGAGGCCACCGTACGCGCCACCTCGCATGCGGTCGGCATCACCGAGCGCCAGGTCAGTCGCATCGTCAAGGATCTGGCCGATGCGGGGATGCTCCACGTCGTACGCCAGGGCCGACACAACGTCTACTCCGTCGACCCGGACGCGCGGCTACGGCACCCCACCCATTCCCACGTGCCCCTCGGCCGCATCATCACCGCCGTCACCGAGGCACCAGACGCGCCCGACCCCACCCGTTCGACTGAGTAGAGGCCACGCTAGTCTGTTGCAAAAACCACCGCAGGTCGCCGCCGCAGCCCGGGGCCACCAGTTGCCGAGCCGCCACATCGAACCGTTGCTCGTCCACGCTGCACCTCGTCTTGCGCGGCGACCGGAGTCGTTGCAGCACCGACCATCGCCACCATTGTCATGAAGAACGTGAGCAGGAAGCGCACCGATTGCCTCCAATGATCGTTCAATCTCCCGCGGCCGCGAGTCTCAGCGAGGTTGGCGTGGTGGGTTACCAGCGTATTGGAGGGCGACGTAATGCGGAAACCCATGACCATCATCTCCTGTCGTCGCTGCTGCCGCGTTGATAGCTAAGCATCCAAGGGCTCAGGTGCCGCGGACCCCTTTGCCCATGCCCCTACTCTAGGCAGACGGTAGGTCGAACACATCAGTCAATCTGTCTAATCGCCCTACCTAAGCGACGCTCGGCAAGATACCTAACGGAGCCGCACGGCTCTTGTCGTCGGGGGTGTGGCATTCAGTGCGGACGGTGACGATTCAGCGCGAACGCGTGGGAAGCACAGGGGTGATCTCGCCAGCCCGCCGGGGACCCGTTAGACCAACCCGTGATCCACGGCGAAGCGGATCGCCGCCGCGCGGGTATTGACTTCGAGCTTGGCGTAGATGCGACGCAGGTGGGCGTCAACGGTGCGCGTGCTCAGGAAGAGCCGCTCGGCGACCTGCGCGTTGGTCAGCCCCGCCGCCACGAGGTGCAGCACCTCGACCTCCCGCTCGGACAAGCCGCCGGGATACCTATTCGCGTCAACGGCGGGTACACCTGGCCCTGAGGATGTCAGCGCAGTCGCGACCCGCCCGGCCTCGGCAACAACCTCTTCGAGTGACAGGGAGCGGCCCGCTGCCCAGCCGGCCGCAAAGGCCTCCTTATCAAGCGAGGCCCCCACGAGTGTCATTGCCTGGTCGCGTCCAGCCAGCCGATTCTGTGGCGCCACTCCGGCCGCCTCCCGCAGGGCCTCAGCCGCACTGAGCAGGCGCACCGCCGCATTCGCCTCTCCGCCACGCGCGGCGATATGCGCTAGTGAAGCGAGTTCCTCGAACAACCCCCACCGATCCTGCTCCTGCTGGTACAGCCGGATCGCCTCTCCACGCAGTGCCGCGGCCTGGTGAGGGTTACCCTGCTCGTCCGCCATCTCAGCCAGATGCTGACTCGCCCACGCGATACCTCGCGGGTAGCGAGCAGTACGGAACAGCGCCAAAGCTTCCTCAAAGAGCGGCCCCGCGTGGTCGCGATCGCCCTGGCGTTGAACTGCCGTTCCTAGGTTGAGAAGAACCGTCGCGACATCCATCTGAGTTCCTTCGGCACGAGCCAAAGGCAGGGCCTCCGCCGCCAACGTGGCCATCCGCGGAAAGTCGCCTTGCTGCCAAGCTACCACCCCGAGATAATTCAGGGCATGGATGACCCCTCGGCGGTCACCACTAGCGCGCCAGAGGGCCAAGCTCTCCTCCAACAGCGAGGAAGCGCCGCTCGATTCGCCGCGAGCCCAGTGGATTATCCCCGCGGCAAAGAGCAGCTTCGCCCGGATGATGGGCACGGCACTACCTGCTCGTGCCAGGGCAAGCTCAAACCACCAGTGGCCCTCACTCAGAAAGCCACGGATACACCAAAACCACCACAGAGCACCCGCGAGCCGAAACCCAGTATCGATAACGCCTTGCTCAAATGACCAAGTGAGTGCGCCTCGAAGGTTGTCATGCTCCAGCTCAAGCCGGTCGAGTGCCGCCTTCTCCCCTTCCGTAAAATACTGAGCCTCCGCCCACTCAGAGAGTGTGGAAAACCAGGTGGCATGGGCGTTCCAGATCCCTTGACTCTCGCCACTCGCCTCGAGCCGCTCCAGCGCGTATTCCCGGACCGTCTCCAGCATCCCGAAGCGGGGCTCGCCGTTGTGATCTGCTCCGCGCACGAGCAGACTCTTCTCAAGCAGGGAGGTAATGCCCTCCAGGATGTCAATTCCCGGATCGCTGACCACCGGCACAACGGCCTCCGCCACCTCCAGAGTGAAACCGCCAACGAAAATCGCGAGTCGTCGGAAGAGTATCTGCTCCTCGGGAGTAAGCAGGTCGTGGCTCCAGCCGATCGTCGTCCGCATCGTGCGCTGCCGCGCCGGCTGGTCCCGGGCCCCGGTCGTCAGCAGCGCCAGCCGGTTGGCCAGGCGGTTGAGCAGCGCCTCGGGGGAGAGGACCGTGACCCGGGCGGCGGCCAGCTCGATCGCCAGCGGTAAGCCGTCGAGCTGGCGGCAGACTTCGGCGACGGCGGCAGCGTTGGCGTCGGTGAGCCTGAAGCCGGGGACGGCGGCTTGGGCCCGCTCGATGAAGAGCGCCACCGCCGGGTTGCCGGCGAGGGTCGCGACCGATGTGGGCTGGCGAGGGTCGGGCGGCGAGAGCGGCGCCACCGGGTAGCTTCGCTCGGCCCGCACCCGCAGCGGGGCCCGGCTCGTGGTCAGCACGGTCAAGTCCGGACAGCGGGCCACCAAGGCGGCGATCTCCGGACCGGCCGCCACCACCTGCTCCAGGTTGTCCAGCACCAGCAGCAGGTGCCGGTCACTCAGCGCGGCGACCAGAACATCCAGTAGTGGTCGTCCCGGCAGCTCGCGAAGGCCAAGGGCCTGCGCGATCGCGGGCACGACCAGGCCGGGATCGTGGACCGGGGCGAGCTCGACGACGACCCCCGCCGGGAATTCATCGGTCAGCGCGGCGGCAACGGCGAGGGCCAGGCGGGTCTTGCCGACGCCGCCGGGGCCGGTCAGCGTCAGCAGACGGACCGCGGGGCGGCGCAGCAGCGCCACCACCTCGGCAAGCTCATGCTCGCGCCCCACCAGCGGCGTCAGCGGGACCGGCAGCGGCGGGGTCAGGCGCGCCGCGTCAGGAGATGGGACCGAAGTGATGGGAGGCGCGGGGAGACGGTCGCCGGGTGTTTGATCGGCCACGGGCGGTTCCTTCGAGGATCATGGCATGTGCATCCATCATGCGCGACAAGGAGGTCTTCCGTCAACGGCCAATCCACGTGGATGAGAAGCTGCACCAATACATGCATGTTCCAGCGCTGGGTCATCCTGGCCGCGAGGCATCGTGCCTGCTGGACACCTGCATCAGCATCCGTGATAGCCCGGCATAGGCGCCGGCCGCATTGTCGTGGAACTATCTGTGCGTAACTCTTGTCGCCTCATCGGGGTGCGACGCGCGCTAGGTTGCTCACACGAGGAATGCTGTACGATGCCCACTAAGGATGCCCGCGAGAAGCTGCTCGATCTGCTCGACCGCAGAGCCTTCGACCCTGTGCTCGAGGCCTCACCCGACGACTATCGGAGCGATGCGGACAAGGACAAGCTACGCGATCTCCAGAAGACGACGCGGAGCACGCGTGACAGTTATCACGAGAAATACGACACCGCCGAGAAGGTTCGCGAGATGTTTCGTGACGACCTCAGCTCCGACGCGGCGCAGAAGGTCCACCGAGAGTTGAAGGATCTTGGCCTGCCCACGCTGAACGACGTCAAACCCGAGTTCGAGCGCCTCGCCGATGAGCTCGGCGTTGGGCGCTGAGCCAAGCCCCAATAGAAGGGACACAGGACTATGACCTGCGATCGACCAGCACAGACAATGGAAGCGACGGCCATCGAGCGAGGCCGGCTCCGCAGCCGTCCAACTCAGCCTCGCGAGACGACCCAGCCGGGACTTCACCGCCTCGGCCTGGACCCCGTTCGCGACGCGATCCTGGCCATTCCCGCCACGTATCGGCCAGAGCATCCCGCGCCCTTCGTCCTCTCCCTTCACGGTGCCGGAGGCGATGCCCAAGCTGGACTCTATCCCCTACGCGAGCAGGCCGAAACCGCCGGCGTCGTACTCCTCAGCCCGGCGGCTCGTCGCCCGAGCTGGGACGTCATCCGGGGTGACTACGGCCCGGATGTCGCCTTCCTCGACCGTGCCCTTGATGCCGCTTTCGCCCGCGTTGACGTCGACCCAGACCGCCTCGCGATTGGCGGATTCTCGGACGGCGCGTCGTACGCTCTCTCCCTCGGCATCACCAACGGCGATCTTTTCCGCCATATCCTGGCCTTCTCGCCAGGCTTCATGGTGCCCGCCGCCCAGCACGGCGAGCCGCGCATCTTCGTCTCTCACGGCGTCGACGACGCGGTCCTTCCGATCGGATCCTGCAGCCGCCGCCTCGTGCCAGCCCTGCGGCGCGCCCACTATGACGTCACCTACCGTGAGTTCGACGGCGGCCACACCGTTCCCCCCGAGATCGCCAGCGAGGCGCTCACGTGGTTCCTGGGAACGAACGCCTGAGCTTGGGCCGCGGTCAACCTTGGCATCCCCCGTGCATATCGTCACCGGTCAGCGGTCCTCGACCGCCCGTGCGCGACAGCTAAATAAAAAGGAGGAAGCCGCCATGCCTTCATCGCTCAGCTCGGCCCGCCCGCTCGGCGCCACCGGCGTCGACGTACCCCTTGTCGGCTACGGCACCGCGCCGCTCGGCAAGCCGGATGTTACGCCCGAGCATGCCGCCCGCTGCCTCAACCACGCCATCGACCTCGGCATCACCTATCTCGACACGTCACCTGATTACGGGAGCGAGCCGCACGTCGGCCAGGTGATGCGCACCCGCCGGGATGAGGTCTTCCTGGCAACCAAGGTCAACCGCCGCCGCAAGGCAGACGTGCTGGACGAGCTGAAGGGCTCGCTCCAACGCTTGCAGACCGACCATGTGGACCTCGTCCAAATCCACGCCGTCAATGCCTGGGCGGACCTGGAGCAGGCCCTCGCCCCGGATGGCGCCGTTTCCGCCCTCGAGCAGGCCCGCGACGAGGGACTGCTACGCTTTATCGGCATCACCGGACATGCCCGTCCGGAGATCCTCGGTCACGCCCTGAGGCTCTACCCGTTCGACACCGTCCTCGCCGCGCTCGGCGTTGCCGACCGCCTCGTGACGAGTCCGGAGACCTTCCTCCTTCCCTATGCCGTCGAACGCAACACCGGCGTGATCGCGATGAAGGTTTTCGGCCACGGCACCGTCGCGAGCCGCGACCTTGCCCTGCGCTACGCGCTCGGCTTGCCCGGCGTCTCACTCGCCATCCTCGGCCTCAAGACTCCCAAGGAGATTGATGAGGCCGTGACCCACGCCGCCGCCTACCGCCCACTTGACGGTCCCGCGCTGGAGCGGCTCCTTGCCGAGGTCCGCCCCCTCGTCGAGCAAGACGCCGAGGACAGCCAGGAAGGCAAGAGCGCCCTCTTTTGGCTTCATGACACCAAGGTCATGGGCTGGCAGGAGCAGTCCGAACCCGAGCTCGTCGCGTACTGATCTCCAGCGTTCATCCGAACCGTGTATTAGATGGCCGCCACATCAAGCGCCTCGGCGATTGCCTGCTCGGCGGTCAATGCTTGGCCCATCGACCAGGCGGCCGCGAACCTCGCCTCACCTAATACGGCCCGCATCGCATCCTCGCTGCCCTCTATCAGGTCGTGGCGGGAATCCGGCGCCGGCGTACCGACCGATCGGCAGAATGCCTCGGTCGCGCCGTATAACCGCGCCGATCGCTCGGGTTGATCCATAGCTGCCGCCAAGGACGCCAGCGCGCGTAGGTTTGCGGCCGCGATGGCGGTCAACCGGTATTCCCAAGATAGGGCAAGGCCCTCTCGAATGAGGCGTACGGCACGGGCATGGTCGCCCTGATTCACGACGAGGCCACTCAACTCCAAGAGAACGGCGGAGATCGCGTAGGCATCTCGCAGCCGGCGCACGATCGCGAGGGCATCCTCTACCAGTCCTATCGCCTGCTCAATCTCCCCACGTCGATGTGCCACGTCCCCCAGCGCGGTTTGGATCGACGCCGTGCCGCGCTCGTGCCCAGTTAGCTGATAGTGGCGAAGCGCCTCCGAGAAGAGCGCTTCGGCCCGGTCCAGATCGCCCTGATCGGCGGCGACCTTTCCCAGCGCCTCCTGGAGGAGCGAACGGCTGATCCCATCGCCAGCGGCATCAGCCACGGCAATGCCCTCTTCTAAGAACATCGCCGCTCGAACCAGGTCTCCGGTGTGCCGGGTGAGGTGTCCGAGCCCCAGGAGCGCGTCGGCGATCCCCCGCGCATCCCCGAGTG
>DASYWB010000307.1:0-2443 GCA_035936495.1 Thermomicrobiales bacterium | reverse complement strand
CACCTCGATCATCTCACGGCCCGGTTGCGGCGCGAGCACCCGTTGGAGACGCGAATCCGTGAGGACGACCGCGTTCTCCTCACGCCGCATGGCTTGACTCCCGGCGACGCGCTCTCGGTTGAGGGCACGGTCGAGCAGCTGGGCGCGCACGAGATCACCGTCCAGCTTCGCGACCGGCTGCCGGGCGGTGTGACACGCTATCGCCTGGACGACATCGGCCGCCATGACATCCTCGACTGGCAGACCCAAGGGTTAACCGACTTCCTCGTGACCGCGATGGACGGCACCCCGGCACGCGGCCGCGCGATTCAGCTGCGGGAGCTTCCTCCGCTGGCTCAGACCATCCTTGGCCATCAGGTGCCGCTGGCCCTGCCGGACGATCCACCGGTTCCGGCGACCATCAGCGGGTTGAACGCGATCCAGCGGCGGGCCATCGGGGCCGCGCTGGCGCTCGACCTGCGGGCAGGAGCGCCGCTGCTGATCCAGGGGCCACCGGGAACAGGTAAAACGGCGATGATCGCCGAGCTGGCCCGGGCAATTGCCGTCAAAGAATTCTGGAAGGACGGCGCCGCGTCGGAGGAGCGGGCGCTCCTGCTGCTCGCCAACTCGCACCGCGCGGTTGACGAGATGGTGGGCCGGATCGTGACGCGGTACCCGGACCTGGCTCCCTATGTCATCCGCGTGGGGAACGCGTGGGCGGCGATGGAGCCCGCCGTGCGGGACCTGGTTCTGTCCGAACGAGTCGGCGTTCGGGACGCGTTGAGCATCGAGCAGATGCAGGAACGAGGGCCGGAGCGGCTCGTCGAGCTGATCCGGCGGGGCAACGCGATCCATGACGGGGCGATGATCTTCGCCTCGACGCTAGCGAGCGCCACGCGGCCGGAGCTGCGCGGCTTGCGGTTTCGGACGGTCATCGTCGACGAGAACGGCCAGGCCACCGAGCCGGCCGCGTTGCAGGCGCTGCGCCACTTGCCCGTGGCCTATCGGGGCCGGCTCATCCTGGTCGGCGACCAGCAGCAGTTGCCGCCCGTCGTGCCGGAGGCTGATAATCCGGTCGAGACCGCGTTGCCGATCGAGCTCAAACCCACGGGGCTGAACCAGAGCGACACGCTTCGCACGTCGCTCTTCGAGCGGCTAGCCCGGCGGTATCCCGAGCGGTTGATGACGCTGAGCGAGCAATACCGGATGGCCGCGCCCATCTGCACCTTGATTAGCGAGACCTTTTACGACGGCCTCCTGGTGCCCGGCAATGAAGCAGTCGCGGGACGTCACGTCGGCGAGACATTCATGGAACTGGGCGCGCTTTTGCCCGACGCCCTGATCACCAGCTCGCCGCCGGTGGTATTGCTTGACACCGCCCGCGATCCAATGGCGCGTGATAGCGTCGCCCGCGGGGGCGGGGAGGATGCCCGAGAGAACGGGCGGGAGGCCGACCTGATCGCCCGCCTCATTCGTGAGCTCTTCGTAGGACTTCCGGGCGAGAAGAGGAGCGACCTCGCCGCCGGCATAGGCGTCATCTCGCCATACCGGCGTCAGAACAACCGCATCCGGCGGTCGCTGGCCGCGCTCGATCCCTGGCTCGCGGACGCGATCCGTGTCGACACGGTCGATCGCTTCCAAGGCGGCGAACGTGACATCATCCTGGTCAGCCTGACGAACTCGAACAGCGGCGGCACGATCGGCTCGCTCCACGCCGACTGGCGGCGAATGAACGTCGCCCTGTCACGCGCTCGGCGGTCGCTGGTGATCGTCGGTGACCGCCGGACGTTCACACGCCCGGGCGGTGAGTCGGAGGAGCCGGCCAAAGAACGCTACCGTCGTCTGTTCTCGGTCATGGATGGACTGGCGGCGGAGCATCAGGCCCGGGTTATCCCATCGAGAGGATTATGGCCCGATGGATAGCCACGGGGAAATCACGACCAAGCTCTCGGCGCATCTGGCCGATCTTCCCGGCGGGATCGGGTGTCGCCACCTCGCCCGCCAGCGGGATCGATTCAACGCGGGCATCCTCGTTTCACTCTCGCTGGTCAAGCCAATCGTTAGCAGGGTACCGCGCTGTGTAGATCATGGGTGTCCGCTCATTCCGACCTGCGACCATGCTGCGGACTTCGAACCTGAAGCTAGCGGGAGCAAGGCGGGCGTCAAGTACCGGCCGACGCCAGACGGACTCGCAGCCGCGGCTGATGCTGCCCTCATCGAGTCCGCCACGGTCACACTGCCCGCGGCGGCCGATATCCTCAACCTCCTGGCCAGCGGGCCAATGACGATCTTCGAGCTAGAGACGCGGCTCCGAGCCGCCTGGTCGGCGCCTGGCAAGCCGCCGGACCGGCCGGAACTGGGCCAGCTGATCGCGATTCTGGTCGGACTCGGGCGTGTCCGATTGGATGATGGGATCGCGCTGGTCCGGCTACTTGAAACCGGTTGAGCGCCACCCGCCGCGTCG
>DASYWB010000306.1:0-6871 GCA_035936495.1 Thermomicrobiales bacterium | reverse complement strand
TTCCTGTACGGCCTGGTATTGCTCCGCGAAACCAGCTTCCGCCACACCGAGTCGCTTCAAGAGCGCGTCGGCGCCTTCCGACCCGCTGGGTTGAAAGCGACGCCGGGGTGGCGCGGGCGGAGGAGCCTGTTGCGGCTCGACCGGCGACTGGGTGCGCGGAGGTGGAGGCGCGGGCCGACCGCTATCGGCGGGTCGCTGACGTGCCTCCTCCCGCGTCGCCTGATCCTCGCGCCAGGCTTGGCGGCGGCCGCCTTCGAACTGTCTTCGGGGCACGCTTACATCTCCTCCGGCGCTTCAATGCCCAGCACCTTCAGCCCATTTGCCAGCGCCCGCCGAGTCGCCGCAACCAGGGCCAGTCGTGCTGTCCGTGTCGGCTCCTCTGAGGAGAGCACCGGGCAGGCGTGGTAGAAGTCATTGAATGCCTTGGCCAGCTCATAGACGTAGTTCGTCAGCAGCAGCGGCCGGTATTCCGCGGCCGCGCGCTCGACCTCTTCCGGCAGGGCGGCGATCTGTTGCACGAGCGCCAGCTCGGTCGGATCCATCACCTCGAACGTCATGGACTCGACCGCGGCGCGCACGTCCTCCTCGGAGAGCTCTGCCCGTTCCAAAATCCGGCTTGCCCGTGCGTGCGCGTACTGGATGTAGGGCGCGGCATGACCATCGAACGATAGCGCCTCGTCGAGATCGAAGACGACGACCTTCGTAATGTCGCGGGCCAGCATGGCGTACTTGAGGGAACCCATGCCCACTTGCCACGCGACGCGGTCCTTCACCTCGTCCGCGAGATCAGGATTCTTTTCCTCGATGATCGCCCGGGCCCGGCCGACCACCGCGTCCCGGATGTCCTCGAACAGCGGCGCCGTGCCCTTACGGGACGAGATCGCGCCCTCCGGCAGTGACACGAACTCGTAGCCCAGGTGCTTGGCTTGGGCGGCCTGCTCGAACCCGGCAAGCTCCAAGACCTTCAGGACCTGATCGAAATAGAGCGTCTGGCGGACATCGACCACCCAGAGGGCGAGATCGACGCCGTATTCTTCGAACTTCTGGCGGGTGAGGGCCAACTCTTTCGTCGCGTAGAGTGTGGTCCCATCGGAGCGGAGAATCGGCAGGGTGCGATAGGTCTCGTGCTCCAGGCCGAGCTTCTGGTCGATCTTGACGACCGGCAGCCCGTTGGAAATCTCGGCGATCTCGCGCTCGAGCAGCTCGCGGACGATGGCCCGGCCCGGCTCCTCGACCTCGCTCTCGTAGAACCAGAGGTCGAAGTGAGCGCCAAGCTCGTCAAAGACGCGCCGGAGGTCGCTCAAGCTCCACTCGCGCGTCTCCCGCCAGAGCGCGACGAAGTCGGGGTCTTTGCCTTCCCAGCGCTGAAACGTCTCTTTGACCTCTTCCCGCCAGCGAGGAACCTGCGGCCACCAGTCGTCCATGTGCTCGGCGAGCGCGGCCCAACGGGCGAATCGCTCCTCCGGCGTGGTGGTAGGCTCGGGTTCGCCTTCCGCCAGGACGACCGGCTTCGGGTTCTCGATCTCCTCACGCAATTGATCCCCGACGATTGGCCAGAACATCGGAATGACATCGTCCCGCCGGAGCAGGTCCTCCTTGATCTCCTGGGCGTGAATGACCCGTCCGAGCAAGTAGGCGATGTCTTCGCCGTCGGCGTTCTTGCGCACGAGGTACTTGAGCATCCGGTCGATCGACTCGACGAAGATCGGATCTTCCTGAGAGAGCAGCCGTAGGAGATCCAGCGCATCCTGTCGAAACTTCACCCGGCGCTCGGATTCGGCGTAGAGGTCCCCCAGCCAGCGACCGCGCGCGGCCATATCGGCCGGTTCCTCACCTTGGTGAAACCGCTCGTAGCACCAGAGGCATTGGATGACGTGCCGTCCGATATCGCCGATGTACGTCGCGGGAATCGTCGGATAGCCCGCCGCCTCGACGATATTCGTGACGGCGACGCCGAGGCAGATGTTGCGGAGATGGCCAACGTGGGCGGCTTTGTGCGTATTGAGCTGAGAATGCTCGACCATGACCCGCTCGGTCTTCGGCTCGCCCCGGCCATAGTCGGCGCCGCGGCCTAAGACCTCGCCGATCAATCTGACGGCGACGGCGTTCGCGTCAAAGGAGATGTTGACGTACCCGTTGACGGCTTCGACGTGAGAGAAACCGGCGTCACTCGTCATAATCTGCGCGGCAACCCGCTCGGCAATCTCTTGAGCACGAGCCGGAACCGCGTCGTTGACGCGTCGCTTGGTCTCTTTCTTCGAGAGACCTTCCAGCTCGCCTCGCTCCTCCAGCTCACGCAGGATCACCTCGCTGGCCAGCGCCCGGCAGACCGAGGTCGCGGCGCCCCAGGTGCCCGCGAAGGGAATAGGCCGGAGATCGAAGCGACGGTCACCGAATCCAAGCTCCTGAAGCGCGGCTCGGATAGCGGCGGCCGCCCTCGCGTCCTCTGCCGCGATGATGCCACTCCGAGCTTCTGGCGCCGGCGCATCGTCCGGAGAGGGCTCAACGTTGGTCGTCGGGGAGGCCATTGTGATCGCGTCGCTCGCCATAGTTCCCGTCTCTCTCCCTGTCAACCGCTATCGCCGCGACGTTTCATCTACAGCACGATGCGCCGCCGGTCACCGGCGGCGCACCTCCGCAACGGTCGTTCCTGGCCGGGGAGTCACTCCAGCCGGTCAAACGGCTCGTCACCCGCCGAGCTGGAAAGTGGCTGCATCAACCAGGCCAGTCCACCGAGCACAAGAACCAATCCCACGATGGCAGCGATGAGTTGCTTCCAGCCGAGGCCGACACCATCGCCAAAGCCGAACTGGTCGGCGAAGATCGCGACGATGAGCAGCAGCGCACCCAGCGCGGTCACGCCCAGCGCGATGGCGCGGAAGATAGGAGGAGTGGGAGACGCTGTCCTCACGGTTGGACCTCCGCCGACTCCAGGGCGGGAACGCCTGCTCGCCCGGGCCGATCCCTGGCCACTGGCCGCTTAGCGAAACGCGCGGTAGAGTCGCTCACTGGCACATATTCATAGCGCACTTTACGTCTAGAAAGTATAGCATGGGGCCGGCGCGCGCCCCGGCGTATGCCGAGCGGCCCCAAGGTGGCAACCGGCTGTTCTATGTGCCTCGTCGGCCTGTATCAAGCCAACCGCCCTCGAAGAGCCCACAAGCGTCAAGCAGCAGACCCTCTTCCCCAGCCTGTTCGCCTCGTCGCCTACCGGCTCCCGGTCACCCGGTAGACCGTGCCGTCGAACGACGTGACGTAGAGCTCGCCGGCGAGGTCTTCGCCGAAGGCGCTGATGGTCAGGCCGGTCTCCAGCGGTGCGGTCATCACCCAGTCGTCGCCGTCCCGCGTCAGCCCCCACATCAGGCCGGACCCAAAGTCGGCGAAGAGGTGGGTGCCGTTGAGATCGGGCACCGCCTCGCCACGGTAGACGTAGCCGCCGGTTACGGAATAGCCAAGATCGTGGCTGTACTCGGCGACGGGGTCGACCAGCCCCTCGGTGGTGCAGGTGTCGCCCTCGGGATAACAGTGCGCCCCTTCGCGTATGACCCACCCGTAGTTCTCGCCGCCGTCGCTCGCCGCGGGCTGGTAGTTCACTTCCTCCCAAGCGTTCTGCCCGACGTCCGCGATCCAGAGGTCGCCCGTCTCCCGGTCGAAGCTGAAGCGCCAGGGATTGCGCAGCCCGTAGGCCCAGATCTCGGGGCGGGCGCCTGCTTCGTTCACGAACGGGTTGTCCTCGGGAATCAGGTACGGCGTCTCGTCCGTCACCGCGTCCGGGTCGACATCGAGCCGGAGGATCGTGCCGAGCACGGTCCCGAGATCTTGGGCGTTGCCATGCGGGTCGCCCGCGGAGCCGCCGTCGCCGAAACCGACGTAGAGGTAGCCATCGGGTCCGAAGAGCAACAGCCCCCCGTTGTGATTCGGAAACGGCTGATCGACGCGCATCAAGACCTGTTCGCTCTCGGGATCAGCCAGGCCCGGATCGTCCGAGACCTGATAGCGCGCGATCACCGAATCACCGTTCGTGTCCGTGTAATCGACGTAGAAGAACCTGTTCTCGGCGTAGTCTGGATGGAAGGCGAGGCTCAGCAACCCACGCTCGGAGCCATTGGTGCCCACCACGCTGGTGAGATCCAAGAACGGCCGTGGCGCGATTTCGCCGTCCGTGACGATCTTGATCTGACCTGATTGCTCGACGACGAAGAGACGGTCTGTCCCGTCGTCCGGCTGCACGACGCCGAGCGGCTGGTCGAACCCAGCGACCACCGGGGTCAGGCTGATGTCAAGCGGTGATGCGTCACCTTGCGCGGCGAGCTGTCCGTGCCCGAGTGGCAGGCTGACCAGAGCCAGGGCCAGGACGACCGCGAGTCGCCAGATCGAGAGGGTAGCCGCGGTGATCGGGCGGCGATCCCTGATCTGGCCGCAGTGTCGAGATTGCTCCGGCATGCTGTTCCGTCCTCCTAGCCCGAGGGAATGCTGTTCACGAACGCCTTCCACATGCCACGCGATCACTCTGCCGTATACTTCACTGCATCGTCACGTCGGCGATCAGCAAGAGTCTCTTCGAGGTAATAATGCAGCAAAACGTTCCGGCTCCTGAAGATAGCACGCCTCCAGCGACACCACCGCGGCGTGGGCCTTGGCTCGTCGTCCGGGAGTTGACCCAGACCGCGCTCATCGCCTTGCTCGTCTACGTGCTGCTTCAGGCCGTGGTCTCCCCGTATCAAGTCGACGGCGCGAGCATGGCGCCGGCGCTCCAGAATCACGAGCGGGTGCTGGTGAACCGGATGGCCTACGTGGGCCTGGACCTCAACCAGCTCCGTGACCTGCTACCGGGGCCGGATAGCGACTCGGCCGACCTGCACCATCCCTTCGGCCTGCCTGAGCGTGGCGACATCGTCGTCCTCGACCCCCCGGTGCCCGAGGCGTCCGGCGAGCCGTACATCAAGCGGGTGATTGGGTTGCCAGGCGATTCAGTCTCGTTTCGCCAGGGATACGTGTATATCAACGGCGAACGACTTGACGAGTCGTACATCGACGGGGCGATCACCAGTTGCCGGGGAGATTATTGCGAGATCGGCGCCATTCCCAATGACTCTGTCTATGTCCTCGGTGATAATCGCCGGCACAGCGCCGATTCACGCACATTTGGCGCCGTCCCGATCGACCGGATGATCGGCAAGGCGGTCTTCGCCAACTGGCCGCTTGACCTCATCGGTCCCATCTCCGGCGAAGACTACGGGGAGTAGGCAGCCTGCCTCATGAGTGCGTGCCGGCCAGGCGCAGCCCGACGACCCCGGCAATAATCAGCGCGATCGAAACGAGCCGGAACGCGTCACGCGGCTCACCAAGCATGACGATGCCGACGATCGCCGTGCCGGCGGCGCCAATCCCGGTCCAGACCGCGTAGGCGGTACCGACCGGGAGCGAGCGTAGGGCGAGGGAGAGCAGCGTAAAGCTAATGATGCTCGCGGCCGCGAAGACCAGGCTCGGCCAGAGGCGCGTGAAGCCATTGCTCTCCTTGAGCGCCACCGCGAAGACGGTTTCCATCAGCCCCGCGATCATCAAGAGAACCCAAGCCACCCGTAGACCTCCCATCCGTTCATGAGCCGCTCGTTACCCCTAGGAAGCGTACGCCGAACACTGATCGGGCGGAAACCCGCCGCCCGACCGGCATGAAGGCGCGACAGCGCTCGCTCCTTGTACATATCCTTTGACCCGGCTCCGCGAGATGCGCGCCGGGCGGGCCGCGTTTGCCACGTAGCGGCACATGGCATGTGCCCTCTTGCCCCATCACGGCGCCGCGCGTTTGCCCCCATCGCCACAATGAGCGAACCACGGCCCGCCCGGCTATGCTACCGTCCTACCCGGCGGATGGCGTCATCCGGCTCAGCGGAACCGCACACCCACGTGAGGAGGAAGGCAACGATGGCGGCAGAGCGCGCGACGACGCTCATGGGGCAGACGGCACTGGTGACCGGCGCGGGCAGCGGTATCGGCCGCGCCACGGCGCTGGCCCTCGCGGCCGCCGGAGCGCGGGTGATGGTGACGGAGATCCCAAGCCTCATCGATCGGGCCGGCCAAACGGTCGCCATGCTGGAGAAGGAGTCCGCGGCGACCGGCGCCGCCCACGAGTTGGACGTCACCGACCTCCAGAGCATCCAGCGTTGCGCGGAAGCGGCGGCCGCGTTCGGGGAGGGTCGGATCGACCTCCTCGTCAATAATGCTGGCATCAACATCCCCCAGATGGCCTTCGACGTGACGGAAGAGGCGTGGGACCGCGTCCTCGGCGTCAACCTCAAGGGGCTTTTCTTCATGGCCCAGGCCGTGGGCCGGATCATGCGCGACCAAGAGCCGGGCGGCGGCGGCATCATCAACATCGCCAGCCAGATGGGCCTGGTTGGCTACGTCAAACGGTCCGCCTACTGTTCCAGCAAGGCCGGCGCCGTCAACCTCACCCGCGTCCTCTGCTTCGAATGGGCGGAATACGGTATTCGCGTCAACGCCGTCTGCCCGACCTTCGTCGACACCCCGCTCACCCGTCCCATGTTCGAGGACCAGGCGTTCAAGGCCGACGTCCTGAGCCGCATCCCCCTCGGCCGCCTCGCCACCCCGGAAGAAGTCGCCGCCGCCGTCCTCTACCTCGTCAGCCCGGCCGCGAGCATCGTCTCCGGCATCGCCCTGCCCGTCGATGGCGGCTGGACCGCGGTGTAGGCGACGACGAGGACGGGCATGGTCCATACGGACACCGCCGCCGTGGATGCTCTCGTGCGCTGGTGTGCCCGCAACAGCGCGGTTCCGGTTTGGCAAACAACCGTTCCGAGACAAACGGAACCCCAGGGTCGTCACCCGTCGTGACGACGGGGAGCGGAAC
>DASYWB010000305.1:0-5141 GCA_035936495.1 Thermomicrobiales bacterium | reverse complement strand
CCCCACGTCCGCTCCAGCACCCGGATCCAGTTCTCGTGGCCGATCTTGCGCAGCGCGGCGTCGTCATACCCCCGACCCCGCAGCGTCTCCATCAGCACGGGGAGTCCGGTCACGTCGCCCAGCTCAGCGGGCATCGTCGCGCCGTCGAAGTCGGAACCGAGCCCGACGCCGTCGATGCCCACATGCTCGACCAGGTAATCGACGTGGTCGGCCATGACCTCGAGCGGCGTATTGACGTCGCGCGCACCGTCCTGGCGGAGAAACCCAACGTGGAAGTTGAGCCCCACCAGCCCGTCCGACTCGCGGATCGCGGCGAGCTGCCTATCGGTCAAGTTCCGGGTCGCGGGGGACAAGGTATGAGCGTTGGAGTGGCTGGCGACGAGCGGCGCATCGCTGATCTTCGCTACGTCCCAAAACCCCTTCTCATTGAGGTGACTCAGATCGAGCATGATCCGCAGCCGGTTGCAGGCGCGGGCCAAGTCCTTGCCCGCGTCGGTCAGGCCCGGTCCGGTATCCGGCGACCCCATGCCGAACGGGACGCCGTGCCCGAAGGCGTTTGACCGCGACCAGACGATACCCAACGACCGCAGCCCGGCGGCGTGAAAGACATCCAGCGCGGTGAGCTCGGTATCGATCGCCTCGGC
Source organism: Thermomicrobiales bacterium (assembly GCA_035936495.1). Lineage (GTDB taxonomy): Bacteria > Chloroflexota > Chloroflexia > Thermomicrobiales > UBA6265 > DASYWB01. The sequence goes on along the minus strand of DASYWB010000305.1, from coordinate 4,497 downwards.
GCCCTCGAAGTGAAGCTGGATCGCGAACGCTCCGCCCTCGATGCACGCTCGAATCCCGGAGGCGTTGTGGACGATCCGCACCTGGCCTCGTGACTGCGCCTCGATGCGCAGCAGGCGGGCCACCTCCGCCATCGCGAAACGCAGCGCGTACTCGTGGGTGAGTCCCGGCGGTGGAGGAATGACACCCGCGTCACCTTGCGCCGCCGCATCCTTCTCGCTGTCGCTCGGCGTTTCCTCGGGCGCGGGATCCTTCACCGCCTCGGCAACCGCGATGTCAGCCGCGGCGCCAGGATCATCGCGGGGAATATCCTGCTCTGGACTCGGGACGAAGACGGCAAAGATCCCCCCCGCCAGCCCCCCGGCCCGTGCCCTCGGCAGATCGATATGGCCCTCGTCGGTCCGCGTGAAAAACGACCGGCCCGTGCCCCGTAAGCTCAGCACCGTGTCGTTGTGCCCGTCAAAGATCGGAATCCGCCGTTCGCCAGCCTCGCTCACCTCAGCTCCCTCCACTCGCGCCCCCATGAGCGCATCCGAGGGTATCATGCACCAAGTTCAGGGGGCGGCACGGTAGCCAGTCAGGCGCGGCACGACATCTGTCCGGGACCGCCCCGTCGCCCGATCCGCGAGAACCATAGGAGCAAGGACAGCATGGTAGCCATGGCAGGAGAACCACAGGCCGGACAGGATCTAGCCGGAGCGGCCGGACGACCCCTGGCGGGTAAGACCTGCCTGGTGATGGGTATCGCGAACCAGTGGAGCATCGCCACGAGCATCGCCCAGGCAATGGCGAATGCTGGCGCCACCCTCGCCCTGACCTGTCTGGACGAGCGAGCCAAGCGCGGCGCCGACAAGCTGGCCGCCGAGATCCCCGGCACGAGCGTCTACCAGTGCAATGTCGAGTCTGATGAGGAGCTGGATGCGCTGGCTGACGCGCTCCGACGCGACCACCCGCGGATCGATGCACTGGTACACAGCATCGCGTTCGCCACCGCCGACGACATGAAGGGTCGGTTCCTCGATACGAGCCGCGACGGTTTCAAGCTCGCGCATAGCGTCAGCGTCTACTCGCTCATCGCTGCCGCCCAGCGCGTTGTTCCGCTAATGACCGAGGGCGGCAGCATCCTCACGCTGACCTACATCGGCGCGGATCGCGTCTTCCCCAAGTACAACGTGATGGGCGTCGCCAAAGCGGCGTTAGAGGCGACTGTCCGCTATCTCGCGGCCGATCTTGGCGAACAAAAGATCCGGGTCAACGCGATCTCGGCCGGCCCGATCAGCACCGCCTCGGCCCGCGGCATCCCCGGCTTCTCGACGATGAAGGACTCGTTGAGCGACCGGATGCCGCTCAAAGAGTCCTTCACCCCGCACCAAGTCGGCACCACCGCCGTCTTCCTCGCCTCCGACGGCGCCGCCGCGATCACCGGCGAGACACTCTTCGTCGACGGCGGCTACCACGTGATGGGCATGTGAGGAAGGCGGCAAGACGGCAAGGAAGATGATTGGAGCCCTAAGCTCGGAGATGATCGTTTTCAACGCACGGGATCCAGAGTTCCCAGCCTTGCCGCCTCACCGTCTTAGGCGAGCCGCGTCGCCCCGTAATAGTGGGCGCTGTAGTACTCCGAGTAGACGCTGCTGATGTGAACGCCGGTCTCCTCGGATCCGGCGTGGACCATCTGGCCGTCGCCGATGTAGACGCCGACGTGGGAGATGCCTGGGCCAAAGGTGTTGGCGAAGAAGATCAGGTCGCCGGGCATCCAGGCACCGTAGTCAACCCAATAGCCGAAGCCGGCCTGGCCGGGAGTGCCATGCCCAATATCGATGCCAAGCGTGTTGAGGATCACGTACTGCGTGAACCCTGAGCAATCGAAGCCCGCGGGCGTGTTTCCAGCCCAGACGTACGGGTACCCGACGAACTGCAGCGCGAATCCGGCGATGTTCTGGCCTACGGTGTAGACCGGCGCCGCCGGTGCGGCCGCCACTTCCGCCACGGCCGCCGGCTCCGGGTCGGGCAACGCCGCCGCGAGATCAGCCGCGTGGACGCCGCCCGTCTCGAGCAGGAACGCGGCAAATGCTTCAGGGTCAGTCTCCGCCAACGGCGGGAAGCCTGCTTCCTGTTCCTCAACGGCCTGGGCCGGAACGGCGGTGAATGGCACCACGGCGGCGCTCAAGGCCAAGGCAACAATCAGCACGGTGAATACGGGGCGGCACAGCGCAACCCATCGTGGCGTTCGCATCGGGCGAACGCCAACGGCGTCAGATAGCCACATGAAAGAGATTCCCTTCCCTCGGTGAAGTTGATCATCGAAACCGGGCAGCCTCCCGGTTGTCCCTAGCGCGGGACACGTTCGGTATTGAAGCGGACCTCCGTGCCGCAGAGCTCCTCGTTCAGGAGCGATAGGAACCGCCGGACGTGTCACGTGCGTGACAGCGACGAGATCCACCAACAGCCGCGTGGGCAGTCATTCACCCACCCCTTGATGTCTCCGCCTTCAGCCAGAGACGGTGTGGCATCAAGAGATCCAGAGCATAAAACGCCCGCGGAACAAGGGCCTTAGGGCCTTGATCAACGGCGTTCTCGTTCTTGGATGTGGCCAGGCTACCATCCCAGCCCACTGACCGTCGAACCCCCAAGCTCCCCAACGCGGCGTGACCAACGGGTTGGGTGTTCACTATGAAGATCGCGAGCCGGTCCCAGGGATCCGGTTGCCCACGACATCGGTTTCCACTTCCGATCCGTGGCCGCGCCACCGGGACATGCCCTAAGTGGGGTACAATCGGCGGCGCGAAGGCAGAGTGCCCGGATCACCGTGCCGGTCCTCGCGGCGTGAATGCATGCACCGAGAGAGGAGCGGGGCGGGTGGCGTATCGATTCTTGCTGGAGGTTCCGGAAGCGCTAGCGGCCGAGGCGACTGTTGCGGTCGAGAGCGCGGGCGACGCCCAGGTGCTGGTGGTCCGTAACTCGCACGGGCTGGGGTTCGACGATCCCTACATGGATCTCACCGTGGCATCGCACACGTTGCGCGTCATCGGCGCCCTCTACGGCTGGTTTGATGAATTGGGCGCCTCACGTCCGGATATCCGCATCGTTCTCCATGATGGTGACCGGCTCTCCCTGGAACAGCATGACCGCGGGGCGATGATCGCCGCCATCCGCCGGGATCAACCGTGGGTCGAGCGCAGCCTCCCCAAGATTGGCGAGCACGAGCGAGATACCTTTGTCACGGCCAACGCGCGTCCTCATGACGCCGAGGCGGCCCCAAATGGGGAAGAGATCCCCATCGCCACCGGTCAGTACAACTATCCCGGCGCCGGTGGCGTGCTCGATCCCTTTACGGCAGAACCGGCACCGGCCCATGAAACGGCAACGCTGGCGGCCACCCGCCGGGTCCAGTTGCGAGCGCTCAACCACGTCGCGATACGAGTGAGCGATCTGGCCAAGGCCGAGCGATTCTACAATGAGTTCTTTGGCATGGACATTTTGGGCCGCGCGCGACGCACCAGTCGCGGCGGGTATGAGCCTCTCACCGGCGACTATGACGCGATCGAGGCGGTCCGGACCGGCACCGAGGCCGACATGACCTTCCTGCGGGGAGGCGAGGTGACGCTTGCGCTGCAGCGGGCCGGCCGGGGCATCCCGATCGCGCGCAATTCGCTCCTCGACCACATCTCGGTCTCCGTGGACGCCATGACCTTCGCCAACCTGCGTGGCGAGGTCCTGCTCCGCGGATTGGATCCGCTCACGGTGACCGAAACCGCGACCACGTTTCGTGACCCATTTGGAGTCGTCTGGGAAATCGCGATGCTGGGCACGCCCGGCGTTGGCTGATCGTCGCCACGAGGGAGCAACCCCCGCGAATGCTCGATAACTATCGCGATCTGATCGACGACTTGGTCGGGACACCTACCCGCCTTCGTGAGATGCTCGCCACCACTGAGCCTCCACCAGAAGTAGTCTCGATGCTGGCCGGCCTGCGAGACCGGGAAGCCGCTGTCCATCAGCGAGTCCAAATCATGCTCCGGGAACGCGATCCTGTCCTCAAGCCCCTCCCATCGGGGAATGATGGTCGAGCCGGAGTGACCGCTGACGAGGCGTTGTCGGGATTTGAGTCGGCGCGCGGAGAGCTCGTTTCCTTATTGATGAACCTCACGCTGCGCGATTGGGAGCGGACCGCTATCGACGACACCGGTCAACAGGTGACCATCTCCGGAGAGGTCGAGTCTCACATCGAGTTCGAGGAAGATGAGATCGAACGGCTCAAAGCCGCGCTCGCTCAATGAGTGTTGGAGTCACTGGCCCCCACGCCGGTGACTCCGGGAGGATGGGGAACACGGCGGCCGAAGCGCCCTGGTCGCCGGTGATCGCGCGCGTGAGCGGCGCGTCCCGGTTCCCGCGCACGACGAGCCGTTGCCGATGGGTCGTTCCGCCGCCTTCGTGTGAAGAACGTGCCGGAGCTCGAGATGGTTTCTCCCATGGTAGACAGGAGCATGAGCCATGCC
>DASYWB010000304.1:0-3961 GCA_035936495.1 Thermomicrobiales bacterium | reverse complement strand
GCGCCGCAGCTCGGGGGCGGCCTGGGGGAGCGCCTGGCGGGCGAGCTCGACCGAGACGAGCAGCGTCAGGGCCATCATCGCCAATCCGGCGTCGAGATCGTAGAGGAGCGCCAGGAACGGCGCGATGACAATCGCCCCGCTCAGCAGGCATGTCCCCGCCTGCCGCCGACCCACCGGCGAACGCGATCCGTCACCCATCCTGACTCAGTATTCTCCCCTCCCCGCCTAGCCGCCTTGCCGCCTCCCGTCCCATGCTACGATATCGGTCCCCTGATCGCCGTCCGCGCGAGGGATGCCATGTTCTGCACCATCTGCTCCGCGTTGAACACCCCGGAATGCCGCCGTTGCGCTGGCTGTGGCGCCGGGTTGATGGTCCAGCCGGCCATCGTCCTGCCCGTGGGCATCCGGTCCTGGGCAGTATCGCCCCCCGTCAGGTCCGTCCAAACGCTCCTCTATGGCCTGCCGATCCTCGCGCTCTTGGTCCTGACCGGCACCGTGGGCGCTCGCTATCAGCAGGACCGCGCCGAGCGCTCCGCGAGTTACGCCACGGCCGAGATCGCGTTGGCCGCCGGCGACTACGACGCGGCGCTGCATGGCTTTGCCGGTGCCAGTGGCTTTCGTGACGCTGACCGCCGCCACGATGCACTGCAGAAGATGCTCCGACCCTACCGTCTCTCCTATCTCGAAGGCGTCGCCGCGCTCGAAGCGCGGCGCTATGACGACGCCATCGCCGCGCTGAGCCCGGTCGCGCGCGACCTCCCGGACTACGAAGATGTTTCCACGCTCCTGGCCAAGGCGCAACACCAGCGTGACGCTGAGCTGCTCGGGTCCATTGCCACCGCCGAGCGCCGCCGGGACTGGCTAGCCGCCGAACAGACGCTCGCGACCCTCGCCGCCGGGCATCCCGAGGACGGGGACCTCGCCGAGCGCTTACGGCTACTCCGGCAAACGCGCGCGCCGCTGGCCGTGGCACGCGATGATGGACTCTATCTCATCGGCCCAGACGGATCCGACCAGCGCCTGTTGACGAGTGCCGTCCCGGCCGCAATGCCCGCGTGGGACCCGGCGCGGACCCGGATCGCTTTTCTCTCCGTGGATCCCACCCGGTCCAATCGTGCCGCTAATCTCTACGTCATCTCCGGCGAGGGTCACGGCCTGACCAAGCTCGCGACCGGCCTCATCACCGGCACCGTTCCCGTCTGGAACCCGGCGGGCGATCACATCGCCTACAGCCGTGTCGCCGGCGGCATCGGTCTCGTGGATCTTGAGACCGGCGCGGAGAGTGACATCACAAACGGGCTGCTTGGCACCGCGATTAGCCCGACGTGGTCGCCGGATGGCCGGATGCTCGCCCTGATCCATCTGATCACCGGCGAAGAAGGCCGACCGGCCAGCGAAGTCCTCATCGTCGACGTGAATACCGGCACCGTTACCACGCTCCCCGGAAGGCCGCTCGCCGACGCCGCCCGGTTGGCCTGGAATCCCATGGATAGCCGCCTGCTCGTCTATCGCGCCCGGTTGGACGCGTCCTCAGGGCCGGAATCGACGGGTATCGCCCTCATCGACCTCGCTACGGGCGAACGCGAGGACATCGCTCGGGGATCGCGGCTCGCCCTGCCGCCCGTTTGGTCGCCGGATGGCACCCGCATCGCCTACGTCGAGAGTGATGCGACCGTCCGCATCCGCCGCCCCGGCACGCTGAGCGAGGCGGTCATCACCGTTGCCCATCCGCTCTCCGGCGACCTGATCTGGGCGCCCGGCGGCTCGGCGCTCCTGGCCCTCGCCGCCCAACCGTCCCACCCATCGTTCCTCATCCCTCTCACGACGCGCGCTGGTGGCGATGGCCCCGGCTCGGCGAGGGCCGTTGAGTTGGGCAACGTGGTCGGCAACGGCGACAACGGTCCCCCGAGCTGGAGCGGAACGCACCTGCCCAAGCTGATCCCACCGACGGGAACCGAGGAGACGTGATGACGACCACCGAGCCCAAAAAACCCGCCGAATGGGACGCCGAGACGTACCACCGCGTCGCGAACCCGCATGTCGTCTGGGGGCAACCCGTGCTGGCGCGCCTACCGCTCGTCGGGAACGAGACGGTCATCGACGCCGGCTGCGGCACCGGGCGCATGACCGCTGAGCTGCTGGATCGCCTCCCGGAGGGACACGTCATCGCGCTCGACCGCTCGGCCACGATGCTCGATGAGGCCCGCCGCTTTCTCTCACCGCGCTTTGGTGAGCGCGTCTCCTTCCTGCAAGCTGATCTCGCCGCCGACCGGTTTGACGTCGAGGCCGATCACGTCTTCAGCACGGCCACATTTCATTGGGTGGGGGATCACCAACGGCTCTTTACGGCGCTCTACACCGCACTCCGGCCGGGCGGCTGGCTTGTCGCGCAGTGTGGTGGCGGCCCCAATATCGCGCGGCTCCGCGAGCGGATCGCGGACCTAGCGGCGGGATCACCCTTTGCCAGACCGCTGAGACGCTGGCCAGGGCCATGGACCTTCGCCACACCGGAAGAGACCGGGACCCGGCTTGCCAATGCCGGATTCATCGACATCGAGACCGGCGTGATTCCGGCGCCAACGACACTTGATGACGCCTCTGCCTACCGGGAGTTCCTGCGGACCGTCGTGCTCGGCGAGCATCTCGCCCGCCTCTCGACCCCGGCTGATCAGGATGCCCTGCTCGACCACCTGACCGCTCAGGCCGCCAATGACGACCCGCCGTTCACGTTGGACTATTGGCGCCTCAACCTGCGTGGTCGGCGGCCCGCCATTTCCGCATCGTGATCCTATGGCGTGGAGGACGCCGTCGATGGCCTCGTGTAGGTCACGGACGTCCTCGGAGGAGCGCCGTCCTCCATCTCGGCCTCGATCTCGTCGGGCCGGACGCTGACGATGCGGACGCCGGGGATTTGCTCCCACGTCAGCGCGTCGTCCAGCGAGATCGGCCGTTGGGAGACAATCTCGAGGCGAAGGACGTTTTCCGCGTAGTTACTGAGCGCGACATCCTCGACATAGGGAAACCGCTGGAGGTGTTCTCGGATCGAGAGACCCAACGTTGCCCGCCGCGCTCCATGCACGGCCAGCACGATGGTGTGCCGGCCCGGCGCGGCAGCCCTCTCCCCTGGAGTCCCCTCGGGACGCGCCGGTGCTGGTGCCGCCGACCCGTTGGCGGCGAGTGGAGCGGACGCCGCTGGCAACGGAGCACCGGGCGCGGTCGCCGGTGCCGCTGATCCCAATTCAAGCTCGGCGGCGAGGCGCGTGGTCAGACGGGCAATGGTTGCCCGCGCGTCGTCGAGCCGCGTGGCCACCCGCGCCAGCTCGGCATCGCACGCCGCGATATCCTCCTGGACGTGCCGGAGCGCGCGTTGGTGCGCCTCGCGCTCGATGGCAACCTGCCGGTCGATCTCGCTCCGGGCGGAAGCGGCCATGTCTTCGATGACCCGCGGCAACGTCCGCACCTCGCGCAGCAGCGTCTCCGTCCACCCTTGGTGACTATCGGCCAGGCCTTCGAGCGCGGCGAGCCGGCCCAGCCATTCTTCACCGATCAGCGGAGAGCGATGCTCCTCCCGTCCCGCGCTGCCCGGTGATGTCTTGTTCGTCACCATGGGGGCGTCCCTTTCGCATCAATTGACTCGGGTTCGCGGTCTGTCAGGTGATATCCGTGCTCGACGCACGTCAACATTCACCTCGAGAACGGCCAAGAACGCGGGTTTCGGGCGTCCACCTCAAGAGCTTCGCGGGTTACGCGCAGTATAGCCCCGGGGAGCGCTGAACACCCTCTCCCCTATGTCCGGATCGGACTAGGGCCAAAGATCACAAGGCGGGGTGCCTCTCCGTGCCGGGATGCCAGGCCATGGCCCTCAGCCGGCGTCATGGGAGCGTGGGAGAAACGCTTCGATTTCCGCGTCGCTGTACCCAAGCTCTCGTAAGATCTCCACCGTATGCTGGCCGAGCAATGG
>DASYWB010000303.1:0-2455 GCA_035936495.1 Thermomicrobiales bacterium | reverse complement strand
GCCGACTGGGTCTGGATCGCCTACGTGGTGAGTTTCGTCCGGTCGGTGGTTTCCCTGTTCTTCCGACCAGCCGAGAACGCGTTCCTGCCGCGACTGGTGGCAGAGGAGGACTTGCTCGCCGCCAATTCCCTCAACGCATTCAACAACAACCTTGCTCGCCTGGTGGGTCCGGCGCTTGGAGGCGTCGTGATGGGAGGGTTCGGGATCAGCGCTGTCGTCCTGATCGATGCCATCAGCTTTCTGGCGGCCGCGGGCCTGATCGCCCTTATCGGCGCGTCCGGTCGGGTGGAGAAGGTGGCGCCGGATGCCGCCGCGGTTGCGCAACGGGCCTGGCGGAAGGTGTGGCGCGAGTGGATCGAGGGGATGGCGCTCCTGAAGCGGCACCGGGTGATAGCGGCGTTGCTCACGATCGATGCCGTCAGTGCCCTGGGTGAGGGAGTCTTCAGCGTCATGTTCGTCGTCTGGGTACATGACGTGCTAGGAGGCGGTTCGCGGGAGCTGGGTTGGCTGATGAGCGCCCAGGCAGTTGGCGGGCTCCTCGGGGGAGCGCTGCTGGGATCGAGCGCCCGCCGGTTCTCTCCCGTCGGCGTGTTCGGCGTGGGCAGCCTCGTGTTCGGGGTGCTCGATCTCGCGCTGTTCAACTACCCGCTCTTCCTCTCGGGCATCTGGATCGGCATCGTGCTGATCGGTCTCGTCGGGATCCCCACCATCAGTGCGGGAGCGGGATTCATGACGATGCTGCAGCAGGCCGTGAAGGACGCGTATCGGGGGCGGGTGTTCGGCATCAGGGGCACGATCGCCGCGCTGCTCCAGCTCATCGGAACCCTGATTGCAGGCGCCCTCGGTGGAGTGGTCGGTCCGATCGTCCTGCTCAACATTCAGGGCGGCTCGTACGTGCTGGTGGGTGTGCTCGCGCTCGTCATCCTGCCCGCCCTGCTGTCAAGCGGCCCGAGGAACGATGGAGAGGCAGTAGCCACGACACCCGCCGGCGACGTCACGTCATCCTGACGTGGGTGTGAAATCTCCTGTTCCTCAACACGGGAAGACGCGCCCGTGCGGTCGCTGCGGCGATGTGCCCAACTGCGGCGCAAGATCGGCGGCGGGTTCGGGCAGCCGTCCTAGGAAAACCCGCCGAAGCCGCAAGAGATGACTCAGGTGCGGAGAGTTGGCGGCCGTGTCATAGACTGACACCCTGCTGGCAGTTGAGTGCCCTGTGCCAGAGCCGGGCCGTGACCAGGATGATCGCCGTCACCAGGGACGATGCGAATGCCGACCAGCGCCAGGGTGAATCCCTTTACCAGGATCCGGCCGGGGACCGGGTTGAGCCCAGCGAATCGGTCTGCCCACTCGTTATGGGAGCCCGGCCCGTGGATCAGCTCCATCACGACGGGCTCTCCTCGAGCAGCAAGCCGGGATCACCGGGATGAAGTTCGCGCTGTCTGGCGTTCCAGAGGGTGACAAGGCCCAGTGTGCGAACGTAGTCCTCGCCCGACCGCCCGTAGTCCCCGATCTCCGCGAGCCGGTCGGCCAGCATGGACGCCAGTTGGTCCCGGGTCTCCGCCGAGGTTTCGACGAGGTTGGTCTGCTGCCAGGGGTCCACGTCATTGTCGTACAAGAGCCAGGGCGCTCCGTCACGCCGTTGCGCGTAGGTGTAGCGGGCTGTTCGGAGGCCGCGCCACTCCGGCAACTCCTGCGCCCGGGATTCATCCGCCGCGATCAGGTCCATCAGGAGGATGGCCTCCGCGCCGCTGGAATCGTGACCCAACAAGAGGGCCGAGCGATCCATTCCCTGGAGCCCGCCGGACGGCGTGACCCCGGCAAGTCCACAGAGGGTCGGGGCGAGATCGACCGTGCTGAAGAGCGCGTCGGTCCGTCGGCCCGCCGGCACCCGTCCCGGCCAGCGGCAGATCAGGGGAACGCGGATCGATTCCTCGAACGGCTGCTGCTTCTTCATCGTGCCGTGTGACCAGAGCTGATCGCCATGGTCGGATGTGAAGATGACGATGGTGTTCTCGTCCAGGCCTGAAGTGGCTAGCGCGTCGAGAAGGCGACCGAACTGGTCGTCCAGCGCGGTGATTGCCGCGTAGTAGTCCGCCAGGGTGCGCCGCGGCTCGAGCCCTCGCGCAAGGGGGTGGGACGCGGGAAGGAGTGGCTCGACGTTCGGGCGCAGCGTGAGCCGCTCGGGGTCGTACCGCTGCCGGTAGCGCTCGGGCACCATCGGATACGGGTCGTGGGGCGGACCCCACGAGAGGACCAGGCAGAATGGACGATCGTCCCGCGCGGCGATGAAGTCCAGTGCCTCATCCATCTGCACTTCGGGCTCGTACCCCTCGATGATGACGGGCTCCGGATCGTCGCGGTACCACTTCTCCGGGCGGAAATAGTCATGCGAGCAGTTATAGACCGCCCAGTGCTCGAAGCCGTGGCGGCGCGCTCCGGGAGGAGTGAACCGGGT
>DASYWB010000302.1:0-3206 GCA_035936495.1 Thermomicrobiales bacterium | reverse complement strand
CCCATACGAGCGAGCTCTTCTTACGCTTGCGAATGGTTACATCCGGAATATCGCGGATGGCCGCGACGACGTTGAGGCGGCTGATCTTCCAGGACGCCGCGATCATCATCAGGAACGCCAACACCACCCCGAGGTTGTAGGCGATGACCACGCTCCGGGGCTCAAAACGTTGATCGATGTCCACTCCGCCGCCCCACATCGACATGACGACCCGGAGGATGCCTGCCGAAAGTGCTACACCGAGGACCGCGCCGATCAGTCCCGCGAGCAACGCGTATGCCGCCCCCTCCGCCATGAATTGCTCGATCAACTGGCGGCGTTGCGCGCCCAGGGCCCGGGCCATGCCCATTTCGGATCGGCGTTCGGCGGCGAGCATGGTGAAGATGAGGATAATGAGCAGCACTCCGGCGGCCACCGAGAAGAGGCTCAAGACCAGGAGCATCGCCGTTATTCCCTGCGCCATTCCCCGGGCTTCTAAGAGCCCGTCCTGTTTGATCGGCGCAATGCCCGCCGTCTGTCCCACCAAGGCAGCTTCCAGGGTCGCCACCACGCCGTCGGTCGCCGCCGCGCCCTCGATGACGCCACCACGGTTCGAAACCGCGATCAGGCTGAGCTGACCTTGGAGCCCAGTCAAGTCCTGAAGCCCATCCAAGGGCATCACCATGCCCGACAGCGGGCTTTCTTCGAGGTAACCGGGATACCGAGCGCCACTGACCATGGACTCTTCCGCAACGGCGGCGACCGTCAATGAGACCGGCTCGTTGTCGTAGTAGATCGTCAATTCATCACCGGCGACCGCACCCAATGCCTCAGCCGCCCGCTCATTGACCACCACCTCACCGGGCCGAATCTCCGACACGTCTATGGTCGATCCATCAGTGCCTCGCAAACCGCCGAACGGGGCGATCCGACCCGAATCGATGCCGGATAGCAACACTTGTCCCTCGGAAAGGTCGCGCGAGGTGTTCAGCACCGGCACCACAACATCAAGCGCCGGCAGTAGACCGTCAATCTCGGGATTGCCAGCTGCGGCCGCGTCGACGAGGGTCAGTATCTCGCTGTCGATCGTCCCGGTGAGGGCATCCCCAGCGCTCGCCGTACCGCCACGACTGAAGACGATAAGCTCGTCAACATGCCCAAAAAGCTTATATACGTGCGATGTCGCGGAGTGGTGCATGGTGTCGCCGCCGTTGAACGCCGCGGAAATCAGCATCGTCGACAGCATGAGTCCCAGCACGATACAGACCGTTTGCGGCTTCCGGCGCGGGACGTTACGGACGCCCAATTTGAAGATCACCGGTCTGCGCCAAGCTACCCAACCAAGTGCGCCGAGGCAGAGGGCGAACAGCCCGGCGAGCACGCCCGTGATTGCCCACATTGGCACGCCAAACAACTCGTCCATATTAGGCTCCCACCCCGACAACCTGGGTCGTGATCGGCTTGACCACCCGCCGCTCGGATCGCTCCTCGCGGAGGATTCGCCCATCCTGCATCTGCACGACGCGGTGACATTGGGCACCGACTCCGGGATCATGCGTCACGATGACGAGCGTGAGGCCGGATTCCTCGTTCAGCTCGCGCAGTAGCTCCATAATCCCCGTGGCGGTCCGGGAATCGAGCGCACCGGTTGGCTCGTCAGCCCAGACGATGGCCGGCTCATTGACCAGAGCCCGCGCGATCGTCACCCGCTGTCGCTGGCCGCCGCTCAGCTCCGCCGGACGATGACCCGCCCATCCGGCAAGTCCCACGCGGTCCAACGCCCTCACCGCCCGCTCCCGGGCCAACTTGGGCCGGACGCCTGACACCAGTAAGGGCAGCTCCACGTTCTCCACGGCGCTCAGGACGGGAAGCAGGTTATAGACCTGGAAGATGAAGCCCATTCGCTTCGCGCGGGCCGTGGTCCGCTGCCGGTCCGAGAGCCGGGCCAGGTCACGCCCCTCGAGCACGACACGTCCATCATCTATCGTGTCCAAGCCCGAGAGACAGTTCAATAGTGTCGTCTTGCCACAGCCGGACGGTCCCATCACCGCTACCATCTCGCCGCGTCCAACGGAGAAGTCCACCCCGCGTAGCGCTTGGACACTGGCCGTTCCGGTCTCGTAAGTCTTGACGACAGCTTGTGCCTCTATCATCAACGACGCGTCCGGCCCCTGAGCACCGTTTGTTTGTTCAGCTCGATGTCCGTTCCGTCCCAACATGGTTTCTTCTTTCATGATGCCTGTAACGGCGTCTCCTTCATTCCGGCCAACAGGCCATGTCTCAGCGCGCTGAGCCGGACTCGCGTCTCCAGCGGTAGCCGCCTGCTGCCAGCAGAAGGACGGCCACCAGAGCAAAAAATGGAATATCCGTCTCCGGAGTTCCACCCAGGTCGTGGCCGGCGATATGGGAGACGGTATGAAGCGCCGCCCCCACACCGACCCCGATCAGCGCGACCGTCAGCCCCGACAGGCTGGCGGGTACGACCGCGAGAAGGAGCACCGCTCCGAGACCGACCTGGAACGCGCCGATGTCTTGGAGAAAGTGCCGGTTGTAGGGTTCGAACGTCGCAACCGTGTCAAAGAATGAACGGGGCTCGATCATGGCCCACACCCCGAGCGCGACAAAGAAGATTCCGCCGGCGATCGCCACGCCGCGAGCGAACCCTTCGCCACCCGCGGAGGACCGCTCGTTGATCCGGTGTGGGTCCATGATCTTCACCCTTTCCACGTCCTCTTAGCTGGATAGCGCCTGCTCATACCGGGCGTTGACCGTCTCCCAGTTGACCGTGTTCCACCAAGCGGTCAGGTAGTCCTTGCGCTTGTTCTGGTACTTGAGGTAGTAGGCGTGCTCCCAGACGTCGACACCCAGAAGCGGAGTGGAACCGCCTTCCATGACTGGGTTGTCCTGATTCGGCGTGCTCGTCACGGTCAGCTTGCCGTCTTCGCCGACTACGAGCCACGCCCAGCCGGAACCGAAGCGGCCAAGTCCCTCGGTGGTGACTGCCTCCTGAAGGGCAGCGAGATCACCAAAGTCTGCAGCGATCGCATCGGCACTGGCGCCCGATGGCTCGCCGCCACCGTCTGGCGTCATGAGTTCCCAGAAGAGCGTGTGGTTGACATGCCCGCCGGCATTGTTGCGGACAGCCGTCCGCTTCTCTTCCGGCACCTGATCCAGGTTTTGGATCAGCTCTTCGGCACTCATCGTGTGAAGATCAGGCAGATCGGCGA
>DASYWB010000301.1:0-10396 GCA_035936495.1 Thermomicrobiales bacterium | reverse complement strand
CAAGACCAATGGTGGGAAGAGCAACGACCGCTCGCCACGGCCCCGCTCCCACGACCGGGAGGAGAGAAGGCAGCCTCCGACCGGTCCCTGACGGCGGTCCGGTGACGGTGCGCTAGGCGCCCGCGTCCTCGTCGTCATCCGCTCTCGCGGCGGCCGGTACGTAGCTCTCGGCTTCCTGATCCGGGCCCTCTTGGTCGTCACCCGGCTCGCGGACGGGCTCGTCCTCATCATCCGACTCGTCTTCGTCCCCGAGGTCCAAGAAATCTGACTCATCTCGTTGCAGGAGGAGGTCACGCTCTCGCAGATAGGCGCGAGTCGCTTTGATCTTGCCCGGGAAGGAGACACGGGTGGCCTGCGCGGGATCGCGATACACTTCACGCAGAATGACCCGGAGGCTCTGTTTGGAAGCGCCAAGCGCGTAGACTTCGTAGCGGTTCCCACCGGTGATCAAGGCGATCACGCGCCGGGCCGTCTCTGTCTCGAACTCACCTAATCGCGTCCCGTCGAGTGTCTCGGCATACAGGCGTTCACCCTCGACGGTGAGATTGAGTTGCTCGCCGGATGCTATCTCGGCAAGCGTCTCCATGTCTGTGGGGTTAACGAGCTCCCCGCTCCAGGTCTTTCCCACCTCTTCGATGAAAACATGCGGCCGTGGGATGCTGACCTCCAAATCCCGGTCCCCGGATACTTGCTCAGGCGCGGCGCGGGAACGAAGGATTTCCAGCCTCTGAAGGTTGCGGCGGGCAATCATGTTTGCCGGGTCGAGCCGGAGCGCCTCCTGGTACGATTCGAAGGCCTCGGCGTAACGCCCATGCTGACATAGAGCGCGGCCACGGCGATTGTAGGCGTCGGCGTCGGGCGCGAAATGTTCGATCAGATCATCATTGATTCGAAGTGCCTCACTCCAATCCCCATTTAGGGCGGCCTGTCGAGCGTCGTCAACAAGTTGCCGTCGTGTCCGGGGTCGTTCTCTTGTCGCTGTCGCGGCAGTGTTCGGCTGCATAATGGGTATCGCTCACGTTTCTCTAACGGCTGACACGCCGATCGGAATAAGATAGGACCGCTAACGAGGAATGCCGACCGATTCCCCGATCAGAAACCACGGGCTCGTCCGCGTCACCCGGACGTCGACCAGCTTGCCGAGCACGTCTCGCTCATCCTCGAAGTGAACCAGCGTATTGCCCCGGCTTCGCCCGGTCCAACGACCCTTTGCCTTTCCTTCGACGAGGACCTCCACAGTATCCCCAAGACGGTTCGCGTTCCGCTCGGTCGCCAGGCGAGCTTGGAGTTTCTCCAGCACCTGGTGGCGGCGGTGTTTCTCCTCGTATGGGACGTCGTCCTCCCACCGTGCCGAGAGCGTGCCGGGTCGCGGGGAGTACATGGCGAGGTGAACCTTATCGCAGCCGGCATCTTGCAGGAGATCGTGGGTCTCTTGGAACTGCGCATCGGTTTCCCCCGGAAAGCCGACGATAATGTCCGTTGCCACCGTGCAATCGGGCATCTTCTGGCGCGTGTAGGCGATGCGCTCTTGCCAGAGGTCACGCGTGTAGGTCCGGCGCATGCGGCGGAGGATCTCGTTATCCCCAGCTTGAACCGGCAGATTCATGTGCTCACAGGCGGTCCGCAACTGCGCCATCGTATCGATGATCTCGTCCGACATGTACTTCGGGTGGGACGTGAGGAAGCGCAGCCGCTCTAGGCCAGGGACCGCGTCCACCGCCCGGAGGAGGTCGGCGAGCCCGACCGGCTCGGGGAGGTCATGCCCGTACGCGTTGACCGTCTGACCGAGCAGGGTCACTTCTCGGACACCACCGGCGGTAAGCTGCTCCACTTCCCGGACGATATCCGCCATGGGGCGGCTCGTCTCTTTCCCACGACGGTATGGGACGATGCAATACGAACAGAGGAAATTGCAGCCATAGATGATCGGGACGAATGCCGTGACGCCGGCCGCGCCTGCTTGCAGACCCTCGACTTCCGGCGTGTAGTAGTGGGGAAGCTGAGCGAGGTCGTCTTCCAGGTCGTCGAGCTCCGGTACCACCTGGCGGAGTTGGCCAAAATCGGATGGATCGAAGAAGAGGTCTACGTGGGGAAAGCGCTCTTTCAGCTTTTCCTGCTGCTTCGTCACCATGCAACCGGTGAGGACAAGCGGCATCTCCGGCCTTTGGCGCTTGAGCCGGGCTAAAGCATGGAGTTTTCCGGCAACCTTATCCTCCGCGGCTTGCCGGACCACGCAGGAATTGAGGACGACGATATCAGCATCTTGCTCGTCGTCGGTCCGCCGGTACCCGACCTCCTGCAGCATGGACGCCACCTTGGCACTGTCTGCTTC
Source organism: Thermomicrobiales bacterium (assembly GCA_035936495.1). Classification (GTDB taxonomy): domain Bacteria; phylum Chloroflexota; class Chloroflexia; order Thermomicrobiales; family UBA6265; genus DASYWB01. The sequence goes on along the minus strand of DASYWB010000301.1, from coordinate 8,064 downwards.
GTTCATTTGACAACCGATCGTCCAAATGAAGAAGTGCTTGCCGTTGGGACTCAGGCGAGCGGGAGATGTCACGGGCTGAAGCGGGATCGTGGGTGAATGGATTGACACCGGATACTCCGAAATACGTACGTGATGACTCTCTATGCCGTTGCCGCCGAGATGATGGCCGGCGTCGAAGCCGTTCCCTCTTCCGACACCGGAGGGGCGGCTCCAGGCTTTCAGTGACTTGAGTATACATGGGGACGGCTTCCCTTCCGGGCCACCAGGGGCATTTGGGCATGCATCGGCGCCTGACACGGATACGACAGAGGCGGGAGGCGACTTGCCGGATGAAAAGCACCGGTCGGCACGGGGCGCGGTTCCGCCGCGGCGGATCGTTGAACTGCCTTCCAAAAAACAGGTGTTGACTGGTTACACTCTCGGTCTTCACGGCCGGTGACTGTTAGACAACGAGCGAAGGCATTGATACAATCGGGGCGCAGCGGAACTTAACCCGTCACCGCATGGACGACGTCAGATGGTGCGTCTGAGCGCGAGTCGTAACGTCGTAACGCGAGGGTTATCGTGTCCGTGCGTTGGATCCGGTGGGGCGGATCCCTGGGGGAGTGGGTTTGACAAGACGGAAGTGTGAGACCTGTCGACATTTCGCGGACGCGGGGTTCGCCGGCAGCGGCTGGTGCCGCCATCCTGAGCGGCAGATTGATGCGCTCGTGATGGTCCGGAAGAACGGGCTCGGATGTAACAAGGGGTGGAAGAAGGACCTCTGGGAGCCGTTGACCGGCGAACCCGGTCTCCCTGGGGGAGAAAGCCTCGCGAGGCCCGCGTTGCCCGCGAGTCCGGCGGAAATCGCGGCCGCGGCGATGCACACCGGTCCGCTCGCCAGCGGCGCGGGTGATCTCCAGGGGAAGCAAGCGACTCAAGAAGATGTACTCGTCGGCCAGCAGCCGCTGTTCCGCGGGTTGGAGCGCCCTCGAGAGAGTCCACCACCGATCCCCGATGCTCGCTCGGCGGCATTGAGTAGGGACCCTGCGGATGCGATCCGCCGTGCCCACGATGTCTTTCGCGAAGAGGCGATGAGGCGGTCACGCCGTGCCGAATCGCCGCTTCCTCTACCTGAACCGTCCCCTTCGGCACTGACCTCGCCGGCAGGCTCACCGGAGATGAAGCCATCTCCGCAACCTGATCTCACTGAGGCTGGTGGTGACGGCGACGTCGTGGGCAGAATGCGATCCCAGGCGGAGCCGGCCGCGCGGTCGTTGGACGCGCGGGATGAGCTTCCCGAACCTCCCGTGGAGGGCGTTTCACCGGAAGCGATATCCGAACGGGCAACCGGCGCCGACGCCATGGCGCCTCCAGCGACATCAGCGGAGCGGCCATCGCGGTGGACTATGGCTCCATCCCGTGGTGCCCAGCATGATGGAATATCCTCTGAACTGACCGGGGAAGGCGCGCGCGCGCTCGGCGAAGATCTTGCCGCGAATCTCGTGGCCTCGTCCACTGACCATGCCCCGGGGCTATCGTCAGTTCCGCCACGGCCGGCTCGGATGATCGAGCAGCCGACCTCACTGGCGCGTCACCGGTGGCCACCGCGGGCTTCCGACGATCCCGGGTTCTTCCCTGAGCGTGTTCCGGAGGAATCTCATGGCGCGACCGGGCCGCATCCTCGTGATCGCGCGGTCGATGCCCAGGATCGAGACGACAGCGATGACGACGGGGTTCGTTCGTCATCGGGGATCGGCGAGCGAAGAGAATGGCAACAACGTTGGCAGTCGCGTTCACTGCTCAGGTCTCCGGACCAGGAGCCGGGCGACGGTGCGGACAGTCCACAACCGCCCGCGGACGAGATTCAACGAGATCCGGCTGCCGCCTCTGATCACGTGTTGACCGGCTCGAACGCTCACACTAGCGGCGATGAGACAACGGACGGGGAGCCCGGACCTGAACCCGCCCTGCGCCGAGCTGTGGCCGCGCGGGGGCATGCATCCGGTGGCGAATCGTCTGGCGAGGACGACGACATCGCCGACCATCGGTTCGATCAGGCGGTGGTAGGCACGCGGGTAGAGCTCGCAGAGCCAGACGATACTCTCGTCGCGCGGTTGACAGCCAACGTCGCCCATGCCTGCGCCACGTGCCGGGATTTCCGGCCAGCCGACTCGGGCGACCGGGGTTGGTGCACCAACGACTGGGCGTTCTCTCACAGGCACATGGTGAACGCGGAAGACTGCCCATGTGCGTCGACGCTCGGCTCGTGGTGGCTTCCTCATGAGAGGATCTGGCTTGAGCCCGTCGACGTGCAGGGACACGGGCTGCCGACGCCACTTCTCGATACGTATTTGCCAGGAGGAGGACGAGAGCGCGTCGCCCGACGGCGATCGTAGGGAGCGGTGACATGGCCCGCTGCGCGTCCTACGCGATCGCGGCCACCGTGGTAGGATGTTTCCGGGACAGGCATAACACGGCCTGAGAGGGATGGGGAGCAAATCGCACGCATGGCCATGTTCGGCGATACGCTACGACAAGCGCGGACCTATAAGGGCGTCACGCTCAAGGATGCGGAGCGGGCGACACGCATTAATCGACATCACCTCGCCGCACTCGAGGATGAGAACTTTAGCGCGCTGCCCCCATTGATCTATCAGCGGGGCATCGTTCGAAACTACGCGGCGTATCTCGATCTCGATTCTCACAAGCTCGTCTCGCTGTTCGAGGAAGCCCACGGCTATCCTCAGGCGAACGATGTGATGGTCGCGGTCAAGCCCCTGGACATGCCGAACCACTGGGCCCCCAACTTTGCGATCATCGCCTTCATGGTCGTGATGAGCGCAATCGTCTTTGCCTGGTTGTATAGCGCCTTCTTCACTGCGGGCCAGGCGTTGCCTACTCCAACCGCGGTCTCGACTCCGACGGCCCTTGCCGTCCAAGCATTCCCCACCCCGATCGTGACGCCGGATCGCGGGCCGACTGAGACACCGGACGCCGGGAAGCCGAGCCCGACGGCCGAGGCGGAGCGAGAGGGTGTCCGCTCCCGCCCGACGCGGTCCGCGGCAGACTCGGGGAGCGTGGATCGAGACGAGCCAATCGCGGAACCCACCAAACCGCCGACGTCAACGCCTACGCCGGACGCGGCTGCTACCCGATCCGCCGAGGCGACCACCGCCGCGGTGCGGGCCGAGCAGGAGGCAGTCGCTGGAGCTACCCAGACGGCTTTCGCCCAGTCCGCCATCCCCATTACCGTCTCGGCCCGGGATGTCGCGATCGGCTGGGTCTCGATTGTCGCGGATGGGACAACGGTGTTTGACGGCTCGCTTCAACCCGGGCAATCGACCGGCCAGTTCGCGGCGCAATCCTATTCCATCTACACCACCGACGTCGGCAATACATGGATCACGAACCACAATACCGGCCAGTCGTTCGTTATGCCCGGCGTGGGGGAGTCGACCTTCTCACTGCCGTAAAGGCACGTTAACGAACAGGGGGCCGCGGGTTTCCCCTGGCGTCGTCGCCGCTCGCCTTGCCGCGAGCGGGAACGATGACACGGAGCGCGGCCGGCAGGATCTCGAAGGTTACGGGGGTGGTCGTCGCCACGTCACCGTCGAGTTGGACGGGGATGGGCGGGTCACTGCCGAGTCTGACGATCCTAGCGGGCCGGTGCAGCACGTAGGGCGATCGATCCAATCGGCGGGTCACCATGCGAGCGAGCGTTCTCGCCATGGGTAACGCCGACGTTGCGCTGAAGATCAGCACATCCAGCCACCCATCGTCCGTGCGAAGCCGGGACATCAGTCTCAGACGCGGGCTGATGACCGAACCGCCATTGGCAATCAGAACCAGGCGAGCGATGACGACGATTGTCTCACCGTCGATCTCCAGGGTAAAGCGGACTGGCTCCTGAAAGAGGGCCCGGCCACCCGCCGGAATGTAGGCCAGCCAGCCGAACCGCCGTTTCAGTCCCGGGTTGGCGAGTGCGAACATCCGGCTATCCAAGCCGGCGCCCGCCATGTGCAAGAAACAGCGAGAGCCGGCCCTGCCGACGTCAATATGGCGCGTGCGGTGAGAGCCGAACAAGAGCCGGGCGGCTCGACCTGGGTGTCTGGGGATGCCCAGCTCCTGAGCGATGATATTCGTGGATCCAGCCGGGATAATCGCAAGCGGGATCCCGGTGCCGACGAGCGCGGAAGCAACCTCGCCGACCGTACCGTCACCCCCGACGGCGACCACGACATCGGCGCCGGAGAGGTGGGACCGGGTGAGCTCAAGCGCCGTCAGAGGCGCGGGCGTAACGAACACGTCGAGGACAACATCCCCGGGACAATGTCGGCGCAGGACCGAGAGGATGGCGTCAGCGGACCGGCGTGTGGCTGGATTGACGATGACGAGTAACCGGGACGCACCCTCGGTGGGCGCTGCCGCCGTCTTTCGTGCCGATGATTGGCCGTTGTCCACGGCTCTCCCGCTCGCGCTGGAAACATCCGCGGATCAGCCGCGGCTAGTTTCCGCCTCTTCCGGTCCAAAAACCTTCTCCACGATGTAGTTCGCCAGCCAAGTCGCCGCGGCCGCGAGAACTAACCCAAGGATGCCCCGTGTGGTATTCCGCATCATAGTGCTTGTGACTCTCCTATCTTTCACCGATCAGGGTTTGTTACCGTGTGAGCCCCCGTAGGCCGAAATCATCGCAATGGCCACGCCATCTCCTGGAGCCGTTGGATCGGAGCGCAAGACCTGATCCGCGACCTGTCCCACATGCCTAAAGGCCCTCAGCGGGCTCCAGCCGTGCGAGCGAGAGCCGCGAGCGGCACCATCAAGAGGAGAACGAATACGGTTGCATCCGGAAGCATGATATCCCCGAGCAGCGTCATGTTCGCACCCGGTAGTGAGGCGAACGGGCTGACCAAGGGATCCGTGACCCGGTAGATCCAGGAGCTGAGCGGGAGCGTGGGGACGATTGACGCCGACAGAAGCACGATCCGAGCGAGCACCGCGACCAAGATAACGGCGTAGATGTTCAACAGGATCTCAACGGCGAGCGAGGAACGCGCCACGTCGATGGTGCCCCGGCGCGGCTGGACGGGCTGATGGATCATTCTCGCACCTCCTGGAGCAGCTCGCCGATCCGGTCCACGATCCGGGACGCAAGGTCTGGTTTGTGAAGTAAAGGAAGCACCGTCGGCGGACGATCAGCTTCGATCAGAACCGCCTGGCTATCGTCGCGGCCTATCGTGGCGACGGCATCGTTCGCGACGATGAGCGCCAGCCCCTTCGCATGGAGCTTGGCGGCGGCGTGTATCAGAAGATCATCCGTCTCGGCGGCGAAGCCGATTTTGAGTAAGCCAGGTCGGATGAGCGAGCCGACGATGTCGGGATTCTCGACCAACTGGACGGTCGGGCCGTCGGACAGCGATGACTTCTTGAGCTTTTGATGGGACGAGGTGGCCGGGCGAAAGTCGGAGACCGCCGCGGCCATGATGAGCACGTCGGCGCTCTCAGTGGCAGAGAGAACGGCATTTTGCATCTCTGCCGCCGTCTGAACCGACACAAACCTGGCGCCGACCGGGGATTGGAGACGGGTCGGGCCAGAGACGAGCGTCACGGCCGCGCCTCGGTCGAGCGCCGCTTGCGCGAGAGCGAATCCCATGGTGCCACTCGAACGATTGCCGAGGTACCGAACGGGGTCGAGGGGCTCCTGAGTTCCACCGGCCGTCACCACAACGTATCGCCCCGCGAGCGAACCCGCGCGGCCGAGTAGTTGACGGGCCGCGCCGATGATTGTCGTTACCGGGGAGAGCCGTCCTTCCCCCTCGGCGCCGGAAGCCAGATGGCCCCGTTCGGGGCCGACGACCGCCGCTCCCCGATCCCGCAAGGTCGCGATGTTTTCCCGCGTCGCCGCGTGAAGATACATGTTGTGCTCCATCGCGGGAGCGAGGAGGAGCGGGGCACGCGTGGAGAGGGAGAGAAGTCCGAGAAAATCGTCGGCGAGACCGAGCGCCAGCCGAGCGATCGTGTTCGCGGAAGCGGGGGCGACGATGAGGAGATCCGCTTCCGCGGCCAGGCTGACGTGTCCGGAGGAGTGCTCGGTCCACGCCTCGAAGACATCATCATGGACCGGACGTTTGGTCAGTGCCTGAAACGTCAGGGGACGGATGAACGCGGCGGCGCCACGGGTGAGGACCACGTCGACGACCGCGCCTGCTTGGACCAGTTTGCTTGCTAGGTCGGCGGCCTTGTAGGCCGCAATCCCCCCTGATACCCCGAGGATAATTCGCGCACCAGTGAGCGGATTCATGGGCGGCCATTGAGCGAGGTGGATGCGGTTCTGGCCAGCAGTGGCCGTGCGCGGCCTTCGGCGACGAGTCGCCTGAAGCGTCCTTCGATCCGGTCGATCATCTCGTCAAAGCCGCGCTCCAACCTGGGAAGGATCGCCCACGCCAGCGCGAGCGCGAACAAAGCACCGGTGAGGACACGGAGCCACGGGGTGCTCTCCCGCTGCAATATTGGCTGGGTCAGGACGTCGATCACAATAGGAACGCCCAGTAGGCCCACCAGCGAGGCGGAGGCGGGAGGAATCCTGCGCCTGGCCACGACATAGAGGAGCCCCAAGACGAAGAGCCCGCCGTAGACCGCGAGGCAGCGATGGCAACAGGCCGTCTTTTCTCCGAGTACATGGAAGGACCGATCGTCCTGCTGATGGCAAATGGGAGCGAAAAGGGCATACATGGGGCGAGCCATGCGCCCGTGACCGGTCGCGGCAAGCACGGGCGCGATCATGGGCAGCAGGGCGAACGGAGCGGCCATCAGATTGGTCAAGAAAAGCCAGTGACGCGCGATGCGGTACACGGCCCGATTCGCGCGAATGAGCACGGCGGTGGCACGGTGACCACGCCTATCCGCGGTCGTTGAACGGTGCATCTCTCCACCCTCATGCTGTCTGGCGACGTTCGTCCTGATGGCGTCTCGTGGATGATTGGATCGAGGTATATATTGTCAGGCGGCCACCGGGCTCATGATCTCGCGGGCCGCCTCAATAGCCGACGAAATCGCGTCATCGTCGATCTCGTAGTGCGTCACCATGCGCAGGCCGCGCGTACCGTAATTCGAGACCCGAATACCCCGCGCGGCAAATGCCTCGATGACCTGAGCCGTGGGAAGATCGGCGGGTGGCCGGAAGATGACGATGTTCGTCTGCACCGTGGCGAGATCGACGACGAGACCGGGTACCGCCGCGAGACCCTCGGCCAGACGGTGGGCGCGGCGATGGTCCTCCGGTAACCGGTCGATCATCTGGTCCAGGGCCACGAGCCCCGCGGCGGCAATCACCCCGGCCTGGCGCATCGCCCCACCGACGATCTTACGCTGCTGGCGGGCACGATTCACGAACTCGGCTGAGCCGGCGACGAGGGAGCCTACCGGCGCGGCTAGCCCTTTCGAGAGGCAGAACTGAACAGAGTCCACGTGCCGGGTCAAGATAGGGGCCGGCACACCCAGCACCGCCGCGGCGTTGAAGATCCGCGCCCCATCCATATGGACGGGCACCCCCGAGGCACGAGCGATATACCCGAGTTCCTCGAGATAATCTTCGCCGAGCACCACCCCACCGCACCGATTATGCGTGTTCTCGACACTCACGACCCCGGTACGGGGATATCCAGGGCGGACTTGACGGAACGCCCGGCCCACATCTTCGAGGTCAAGCTGGCCGTGGCGATTAGTTGGCCGCAAGTTGAAGGGGATACCTCCAAGCGCCGCCGCGCCGCCCGACTCATACCAGAAGATATGCGATTCGTCGCCGATAATTGCCTCGTCACCGCGCTGGCAATGCGCGAGGAGAGCGATCAGGTTTCCCATGGTGCCGCTGGCTACGAAGACGGCCGCCTCTTTCCCCACCAGCTCAGCGGCGCGGGCCTCGAGCCGGTTGACCGTCGGGTCTTCGCCATATTGGTCATCACCGACCTCGGCAGTTGCCATCGCCTGGCGCATGGCCAGGGTTGGCCGGGTCACCGTGTCGGACCGAAGATCAATTGGGGCAGCACCTGAATCCATTCGCGCGGCTCCTTACCGGCGTCGACGATG
>DASYWB010000300.1:0-8456 GCA_035936495.1 Thermomicrobiales bacterium | reverse complement strand
GACGACAGTAGCAACCGGATGCAAGCGAAGATTCGTGCCGCTCAGTTGCAAAAAGTGCCGTACATGCTGGTGGTCGGCAAGCGAGAGATGGAGGCGGGGACGGTCGCGGTACGTCCCCGTTCCGGCGAGGACCTGGGAGCGATGCGCGTGGACGCGTTTCTCGACATGGTCCGGCCGATTATCGCGGATAAGGCGTTGGAGTTGGTCTCCACGAGCGCCGTGTAGGTGATAGGGACCCCGCGAAGGCGATGGGAAGGAGACCCACAGGGCGACCGCCCCCGTGGGTGCCTTGGATAGCATGCAACCGGAGTCGGTATCATTACCGCGGAGGGCTTAGCGCGGCGTTATCAGCCCAGGGCCTGCCAGGATGATCGTCGCGCCAAGACATCACGATGGCGTGGAGGAGAGGCACGAGATCCTCCAGATCGAGCGGAGGCGTGAGGACATGGTCCACACCCGCTCCTCGGGCAGCGTCGTCGTTCGCGTCGTCAGGATCGTCCATGAGCAGCAGGATGGGAACGTCTGTACGTGGACCCTCCGTTGCCGCGCGATCAGATCGTCCGCGGAGCCGCCGCACGAGCTCAAGTGCCGGTAAGCCGGACAATTGGTCATCGATCAGGATCAGGTCGAAGGTGCGCAGGCGGAGCAGTTCCAAGGTTTGGATCGCGCTGGCGACGGCGCTGACCCAGAGCCCGCCGAGAATGAGTCCCTCGACGAAAAAGTCTTTCAGATCTTCGTCCGAGGTCACCACGAGCACATGGGGGCGTTGGAGCGCGGAGTCGGTGGACGTTGAGAGTCGGGGTGGGTGGTTGGGGGTGGTCATAATAGCCCCGCCCGGTAGATGCTGTTGAAGAGCAAGCGATAGGTGCCACGCGCTTGGGCCCGGAATTGGACCCTTAGTCCAAGCAGGATCACACGGCCTTGACCGACTTCCACCTCGACGACAGCCGCACGGCCGGAGAGATGCTCTGGCCCATGCATCCAGCCCGCGAGCAGCGGTGTGGTGAGGGGGTAACTCGCGACGATCACCGCGGGCGACGTATCTGACGGCCTCACCTCGAACGCTGGCGACGAGACAAACATCGCCGCGGCCTCTCGTTCAAATCCCCAACCGACCGGGTGATCGGGGTCGATCAAGATGCGGATGAGCGAGCCCGGTGACGAGAAGGCCTCGCGACTGACGCCGTCGAGGATGTTCACCACGGGAAGATAGAGGGACTGGATTGCGAGTTCGGTTGCTCCATCGAGCGCGACGAGCGTCCCGCCCTGTTCGACAAACTGGCGAAGATTGCGTGCTCCGACATCGCCAATTCCCCCCACATATTCCGGAGGGTAATCGCCCGGGCTGTTCCCTTCACGGATTTGTTTCGCCGTCTCATGAGCCAGGATCACCACGTCCAGGTCGTCGTTCAGGCCGCCCTTGCGAATGTCCCGATCGCGGAGGGTTCGCGGTGAAAATCCGTGCTCGTGGAGAATGTGCTGGGTCCAGCCGGCATCGATGGCATCCGGACGCCATGAGCGGTAGAGCGCCAGACGAGGGGCGGTTTGACCGCGGGTTTCCAGTGGATGCACCCTGGAGACGCCCAGGGCGTCCACGCCGGTTGCCGCCGTGAGCCGGTGCAAGAGCTCCGCGCTCACGCCGTCGACGACAAAGGCACCGGCGTCCAATCGATGTCCATCGATCATCATCCCTTCGGGGCACCGAGAGAGCGTGGCGCCTGATTCAAGGAGATGGTTCGCGAGACGAATCGACGCGTTCGTGCTGGCCGAGAAGACGAATCGCCGAGAATCCTTGGCGAGCCGGAGGACCCGACCGACGGGAGGGGAGACGGGTCCGATGCGTTCCAGCCTCACGGAGAACGCTTCACGGACCTCGTGGCATGTCACGCCCATCTGCAATGGTAACGAGTGAGCGGTGATGTCATAGGGCTGTGGTGGTGCGCCCCCTCCGGGCGGTGTCAGGTCCGGGTAGCGCTGGGCTTCCAGCAGCGTTTTTGCGAACCGGCCAAATGGCTGGGCGACGCGGACGACAAACGTTCCGGCGGGCAGATCCAGCTCCGTGGTTGCGAATGGTGCCGCCGCCCGCTCAACCTCGAGGTCACCTTGCTGCAAGATGCGAAGAAGCTCATAGGCGGTCGTTGGGTCTCGCTGGGCCGTGAGAGGAGGTATCACGAATGCGAACGGTCTGTTCGTCGTCAGGGCGCGTTGCTGGATCGTGGAGAAGTTGCTTACCCAACGATCTCGATATCGCGCCGCATGTCGCAACACCGCCCAAACTGCCGTGGCGTTGTAGTCGACGATGTCGGCGACCGTCCATGTTCCGCCTTGCCAGGGCTCCGGATGGGTCGCCCGTGCCTGTCGCGGGTTGAAACCTCGGGTCTCGACCAATTGGTCGACCCGCAGGGTAATTGGGCTAGCGATGCGAACGCTGGCCGCCTCGGAGAGGATGCGCGCGCCACCGTGGTAATGCATGTAGGCGCGAGAGGGTGAGAACGCGTCGAAGATGCAGGATGTGGCGACACCGGTCTTCTCTTGTGATGCGAGCTCGGCCGCGACCTCGGTGCCTAGCGCGTTGACCTGAGCCTGGATCAGTGGATCGACATTCGGGTCGTACGGGTCGATGTACGGTGGCACGACGTATCGAGGCCCGTTTGACTGCATCTGGTGCAGGTCGTGGACGATATGCGGGTACCAGGCATTGTGAACGTTGGTGACGACCGCGCGCGTCTCCGGCAGCACCTGCATGAACCAGTCTCGGTTATTGTCATGGCCGGCGACCGGGTGATAGAGGCGCGGCGGCGCCGACCCTTCAAATGGGGTGCCGAGTGTTTCCTCGTACCAATCGTTGACCAACTCCCAGCCATGGGGATTCAACGACGGGAGCAAGAACAACACGACCTCATCCAGGATCCGTTGCGTCTCCGGCCCGTTATCCGTGGCAAGCCGATAGACGAGATCGGGCGTCATCAGCGTCCCGCCGACCTCGGTGGGATGGACGGAGCAGGTAATCAGACAGATGCTACGGCCCTCGCTCAGCAAGTGTCCGCGCTCGGCGGATGAGAGGGCAGGGCGTTGATCCGCCAACCGGCGCTGGATCGCTTGCAGCTCGTCCCGGCGCCCTAGATTCTGAGGCGAGGAGATGGTCAGGAGCGCCAACGCCTGACTTCCGGTAACTGGGCCGAGCTCCTGATAATCAACGCGTTCCGACATCGAGGCAATGTCGCGAAAATAGGCGCGGAGCGCGGCCCAGCGGATCAGCCGGCGATCGTCACCGGGGCGGAACCCGAATCGCTCCACCGGGCAGTGAATCGTCCTCGGCTCGTTGAGCGAGGCGCTAGACGGCATCACGGGATCCGTCGGAGAGGCGGCCCCAGCGTGGAATTGAGAGAATCACGTCGGACGCTTCGGGGCACGGGTGAGAGGCACTTGGGGCAGGCGATTGCCTTCCTCGAGATTCGACGAGTATGGCTCCTCGGGAGAGATCGGTCCGGAGTCGGTCGAGCGGGTGTCGACATCCCCGGGCTCGAGTGTGGCGTGCTCTTTCGAGGCGTCACCGAGGACGTGGGCAAGGCGTGCAAGCGCTTGCTCAGCCGATCGCTGGACCGTCGCTTCGATATACGTCGTCGCCGCGATGACGCCCAGGTCTTGACCTGGCAAGGTATAGACAATCTCTCTCGTCACCGTCGTGGCGTTGGTCCCTCCAGCATCGATGGTGAAGCGCTCCTCGATCTGCTCGCCTTCTCCACCTCGCCCTTCCGCGGCGAAAGACCGCCCCGGTTCGAGGGATGAGATGTCGAACGAGATGAGCATCGTGCGGTTGCCAACCGTATGGAGGAGGGTAAATCCATCCCGTCCTGGCTCCTCTACGTTTCTGTCGGTCGGTGCCTGGTATGTCACGTCCCACTCGGGCCACCGCACCGGATTCCCGATCAACTTCCAGACCGCCTCTGGGCTGGCCTGGAACTCGGCGCTCACCCGCGCGTGCGTCATACTATTCCTCCTAAGTACCCGTTGCTTGACTTCGCCGTAGCGCTACGCGCGATGTCTATTCGGTGCTCTCATGGTCCGGTCCGCCGGCGCACCCGATCCTGCCGACCGCTCTGGACAATCGTAGCATCGAAGCGCGGATGGCGACCCGGCACGATCGGAGATAGGGCCGCATGTCGAGAAGAGAGTCGGAGAATCCCCCGTCAAGCGGGAAGGACGAGGACGTCGCCGTGCCTCCTGTGAACCAGAAAGATGGCATGAGCTTCTTCACGGAGGACGCTGAGACCCTCGTTCTTGCCCGCCGCTACTGCCACCGGTTGGGGATCGAAGGCATCTCGTGCTGGCTCACTACCGAGCGTCACGTGTTCGAACGCTGGTTGGGCCGGCCGATTGCTTCGTCATATGGTGGGGCGTACGTTTACCACGAGCAGAGCGCCCGTCATCTGATCCTCATCAACCTTGCACGCATTGATCGGGCTCAGCCCCGTGCCGTCGAGATTGTCGTCGTGGAGGAGCTGCTCCATCTCCGCGACCGATTGGACGGAGATCTTCGGCGCCATGCGAAGCACGGGTACGACCGGATTGCCCACCGGCTGGCGGCGCTGGTCGGAGCACCCATCGAGGAAGTGCGGACCTGCTTGTTGCCTGTTCAGCGTCGTCCTTACCGGTATATGTTCCGCTGTTCTCGGTGCGCGTGGTCGGTCCCCCGTAAGAAGCGTGGCCGCTGGGCCTGTCCGGTCTGTTGGAGGAAACATCGCAAACGGATCCTCCTCCGCGAGGACCAGACCACTGATGCAGCGCAATGCCAGTAGCACCAATGGGGGTAGACCCGGTAAGCACGCGCGCGTACGGTCGCGATCCACCGGGTAGTGACTCGCAGGCACACCAAATACCCCTGCCCTTTTCGTTTGAGTATCTCGGCGTCATACTTAGCGGACAACTTTTCGGACGCTCATGCCGCGACAGCCTGGGAACGCCAGGCCAGTTCGCGGTGACTTGTCCTACGATGGGAGGAGAAGCGGATGCGGGTCGTGAGTCTCAATATGGACCTGGCTGATTTGGGCGCCGTGACGAAAGCAATTGACGCCTATCTGGAGCGGTGCAACTGCCGGGCTCAGCTCGCCGGTCCGCCCTGCGAGAGCTGCCTCTCGCTCGAGGCGACTCGGGGCGAGATCTCTCGGCTCACGCGGACACCGAAGATACGCTCGGACGCACCGTTAGCGAGCCTCGCGGCGCCGCGGCACGAACCATTGCCCGTGGTGCCTCTTCGCATGGGCGGTGGCCCTCCGCCTCTCAGGGTCGTCTCTGCCTTGGAGGCGGGCGGCTAGCCGTTCCATCACCGAGACCCTGATCGTCCTAACGAAGAGCCACCGGGCCTGAGGCATGAGCCTTGACGCCGTCCGCTTCTCGCTCAAACGTGATGGTCGCTCGGTCACATCCCGCCCGGATATTCCTAATCTCCAGCCGGTTGACGGACGAAGGCAAACGCGGATTCTCGACCCGAAGCACCAGCTCGCCTGGCTCGATCCGGATGCCTAACATGCTAACCACGGCGCACGCAATGGCGGCGGCGGCCCAGGCCTGAGGGCTGCAGCTGACAGGGTAGGGGATCGGTGACGAATCTCCATCCTCATCGCGTGGGAACCCGCAGTACAGCTCGGGCAAGCGGCCAAGCGGTTCCCGATTGGCCACGGCGACCAGGGCGCGGAGGATCCGGTCCGCGTCGCCGTCAAAGCCGTAACCTGCCAGGCCCGCCGCGATCAAACTGTTGTCATGCGGCCAGACTGACCCATTGTGATAGCTGAGCGGGTTAAACGTCATCTCGTGGCTACCGAGCGTGCGGATACCCCAGCCTGAGTCGAGATCTGGTTGCCGGAGACGTGCGGCGATGAGCGCGGCTTGTCGCTGATCAGGCAGGCCGCAGAACAGTAAGTGCCCGGGGTTGGATGAGATCGTGCTGACCCGCTGTTTGGAACGGTCGAGCGCCTGAGCATAGTAGCCTTCGTCTTCCATCCAAAACCGCTCGTTGACGACCCGGCGGACGCGCGCGGCGCGCTCACGCAGATGCTCAGCCCAACGCCGATCGCCGCGCTCACTCACCACGTCAGCGAGCCACGCATAGGCGGCGTAGGCGTAGCCCTGAACCTCAACGAGGGCCACGCTGCCGAAGACCGGGCTGCCATCGGCATGATGCAGCGAGTCATGGCTGTCCTTCCAGCCTTGGTGGACGATCCGGGCGCCGTCGGGTGCGCGCGCGACATACTCGAGCAACCCGTCGCCGTCAGCATCACCGTAATCCTCCATCCAGGCGATAGCTCGCCGGACCGCGGGCAACAGTTGCTCGTAGACGTCGGCGTCGCCGATCTGACCGATGGTCTCGGCGAAGAGCATCACGAAGAGTGGCGTCGCATCGACGGACCCGTAGTAGGGCGTGTGGGGAATCTCGCCGAGGCGCGCCATCTCGCCATAGCGGATCTCGTGCAAGATCTTGCCCGGCTGTTCCTCACGCCGATCGTCAACGTGCGTTCCCTGATAGGCTGCCAGTACGCGCAGGATGTCGATTGCCCGGTGGGGAGAGAGGATATGGGTCTGGAGCCCGACGATGAGGCTATCGCGCCCGAAGGGCGCAACGTACCAGGGGATGCCGGCGGCGGGCAGCGAACCTTCCGGGAACGACGTCTGCAGCATCGCCAGATCTTCCGTCCCCCATTGAAGGAGCGCCTGCAGGTTCGCGTCGTCCACCATCAACGTAGCCGGAGTCGGCGGGCGGCCGCTGTGCAGGGTCGCGACCCGCGAGACGCGCCGGCCCACCGCCGGCACGGGCTTGATCGTGACCGAGAGGTGCCAGGCGCCGCGGGGAGCGAGGATCACGTCGAACGTCGCGCTGCCGAAGCTCTCCGCGATCTCACGTGGCGCCACGCCGATCCGGTCTAGGCCCGGGAGCAGCACCGGTCGTTCCGAGTGGAGCCGGTATGGCTCCGGGACCTCCATCGCGGCCGCCGTGGCGTCGAAATGGACTTCGGTTGAGGCGATCACCCCGTCGAGACCCTGGGCCCGGAGGGTGAAGCCGTCGACCTGGTGCTCGATCGGCAGCAGCGTCCCTCGTCTCTCGCGCGGGAAACCGCGAATGTCGAAGAGGTCCCGGAAATCGGAGCCGACGGTGATCGCGACAGGAAAGGCCAGCGGGCGGGGAGTGTAGTTCTGGAGCGTCATTCCAACAGTCAGGACGTCGCTGAGGGTCACCCATTGCTCGATACCGATCGAGTGGGGGAAGATGTCGTCATCTGGGCGGGGGAGGAGCCGGTTCGCCGAGATCACCACGCCGGCAGCAGGCCCCAGCATCCTGTAGGTCAAGTCATGCGGGGCTTCGCTGTCGAGCGTGATGAGGAACTGGCTCAGGAATCGGGTATCCCGCAGATAGAGCCCGGCGGCGCGTTCATCGCTGCCGTCGGTCTCGGTTTCTCCCACGAGGTAGAGCTCGTCGCTTTTCAGCACGAGGTCCTGGTCGAGCATCGTGTGGAACTCCATGGCATAGGCGTCCGCCGCGCGCGGCACGCTGGTGATTCGCGACTGTTGATCATGGAACGGGTGGAGCGGGCGCTCAACCGGGTACACGGCCGTGAAGTATAGTCATGCGACCGCGGGCTGCCATCTGATAGCATGGGCGGGCACGACGGAGGGAAGACGAGCGGTGGGCGGTTTGCGGCTGATTGGGCGAGGGATCGCTGATGTCTTTGAGCATTTGCTGCCATTCATGCTCGCGTCGCTCTTGTGGTGGCTAGGTGTGTTGCTGATCGTCACGGCGCCGCCCGCGACCACGGCGCTCTTCGCGGTCACCGATCCACGCCGGACGATCGACCGTCCCGAGCCCCGCGACGTTCTGGCTCAGTTTCGTCGCCAGGCGTGGAACTCGTGGAAGCTCTTCTTGATCGCCGGACCCATCATCGCGGTCTTGGTCTGGGACCTCGGCTTCTACGGCGGTGGGGCGGGAGGATTAGCGATATTGGCGCCGCTCTGGCTGGTCCTCCTCATCGTGGCGTGTGCCATCACAATCGCCTCGATATCGGCCCTGGCGCTCACCGAATCGTCGGTCTCGACGTCCTTCCGGCGCGGGACATACGTGGTCCTCTCAGCACCGTTCCGATCGGTCCTCCTCTTGCTCGTCTCGGTGCTCTACATCGTCATCGGAACGGTGCTGGTGGTGCCATTGGTGCTGATCGTGCCGCCCCTCATCGCCGCGACCTTTAACCGGCTGGTGCTCACCCAACTTGGCATAGCCGTGACTGACCCAACGGCGCCGACGGAGGAACGCTTGCTCGAACAAGAGATTAAACGTAGCAAGAAGGCTCGCCGCTGACACTCCGGCATGCTGGAATGACGACATCCTTTGGTGTCGCGTCGGCGGTTCCTCATCCGGCCGCCTAGCTCACGATCGGGGTCCGGCAATTGATTGACCAACTTGAGGGATG
>DASYWB010000299.1:0-3095 GCA_035936495.1 Thermomicrobiales bacterium | reverse complement strand
TGTGGCTTCGTCGGGGAGTGGGATCCCCTGCTCGACGAATCGGTCGAAGAAGTGGGTCCGCATCCCGCCGGGAATGATCGTGGTGACGCGGATGTTGTCGCTCCGCCCCTCGACGCCCAGCCCCCGTCCGAAGCCCACCAGTCCCCACTTTGAGGCGTGGTATGGCGCGGCATTGGCCCAAGCGCGGACCGCGGCGGTCGAGGCGATGTTGACGATGTGACCGGAGCGCTGCTTCCGCATGGTGGGCAGCGCCGCCTTGGCCGTGAGGAACGGCCCCCGCAGGTTGACCGCGATGACCTGGTCCCACTGTGCGACCGTCATCTCGTCAACCGAGAGCGTGTAGTCGATGGCGGCGCAGTTGACGACGACGTCCAACCGCCCGAAGTGATTCACGACCTGATCGACCGTCGTGAAGACGGCGGTGGCGTCGGCGACGTCGCAGGTCAAGGCGAGGCTTCTACGGTCCGCCGCGGATAAACCCCGGCTCACCCGCTCGGCCGCCTCCCCGTTGATATCGAGGCACGCGACCCCGGCGCCGACCGCCGCAAAGGCTCGGACAGTCGCTTCGCCTAGGCCGCTCCCGGCCCCGGTGACCAGCGCCACCTTTCCCTCCAGGCGGTCATCTCTCATCTGCTCCTCCTCTATCTGACTCAAGAACTCGTGGCCACCGCCGTTTCAGACGAACGCCGCTGCTCCACCACGGTCTGATAGAGCATCACCGTTCGCTCGACGGTGATGGGCCAGGTGAAGCGGCGCTCAACCCGCGCCCGCGCGGCAGAGCCCATCCACGCACGGCGCGCCGGATTCCTCAGCAGGTCCTGGAGGCAACCGGCGAGCGCCTCTGGATCGCGTGGCGGCACGAGGCAACCCGTGACGCCCTCCTCCACGGTGAAGGGGATACCCCCGACCGCCGAGCCGATCACCGGCCGGCCGCAGGCCATGGCCTCGAGTGGCGTGAGGCCGAAGGGCTCGTACCACGGGGTCGTCACCACCACGTCCCCAGCCCCGTAATAACCGTGCAGGACGTCCGGTTGTCGCTGGCCGGTGAACCGGACATGCTCGGCTACGCCCAGGTCCGCCGCTAGCCGCCGTAACTCCCCGATCTCCGGCGTCGCCATTGGGTCGGGCTCGGCCGTCTCCCCACCGACGAGTAGTAGCTTCAGCGGAGGTCGCCCACTGCCCCACCGGTCGATCAGCAGCGCGAACGCACGGAGGACGTTGCGGATATCCTTGCGCGGCAACATCCGCCCGACGTAGACGACGACCAGGTCGTCCGGATCGATGCCGAGCGAAGCCTCGATGCGGCTCCTCGCTTCCACCCGATCCATCGGTCGAAACCGCTCGATGTTGACCCCTGCCGGGATGAGCTCAACCTTCGGCGGCGGCGCCCCGTAGCCATCAACCAGCTCGTCACGTTCGCTCGGGCACTGGGCGATCACACGGTCAACCTCCCGCACGATTCGCCGCTCGATCTCTATCCGGTCTGCCGGGCTGGTGTCGGCCGCACCCTGGCACCGTCGCTTGGTGAGCCCTGTCGCATGAAAGAGCTGGACCGCGGGGATTCCCAGGGCTCGCCGCAGCTCGATAGCGACCCAACCGGACATCCAGAAGTTGCCATGAAGCAGATCGTAGCGGACGCCGCTCCGGAGCATGAAGCGCAGGAAGGCATCCCGGAACGCGGGCATCAGCGGCCAGAGATCGTCCTTGGGGAGCTGAACGGCCGGTCCCGCTTCCAGGTTGATGACGCGCACGCCGGGCGCCCAATCGACGACCTCCGGCGCACCGGCGGCATCCCGCCGCGTGAAGACGTCGACGCCGATACCTCGTGCGGCCAGACCGCGGCTGACCTCGTCGACGTAGACGTTCTGCCCGCCCGCGTCCGCACCCCCTAAGAGGGCAACCGGGCTCGCGTGCTCGCTCAGGAATGCAACTCGCATTGATTTCCGCTGGTCCATAGTCCCTCCCAGACGCGGTGCGCGCTTCATGATCAATGGTCAGCCACCGGCTCAGACCGGTCCGCCTTCCCGGACTCCGACGATGTCTCCGAGATCCACACGGCGGATATCACTTCGCTGGGCGCTGCTCATCGGCCCTCGAAGCTCGCGGGCGCGCTCGAAGGCCGCGTTCCAGTCCCGGGTGAAGCGGTCCAGGCCGAAACGCCCGCGCGCCACCGCTCGCGCGGTGGCGCCGATGCTTGCGGCGTACTCGGGATCGGCAAGCAATCGGCGCATTCGGTCGATGAGCACCGCCGGATCGCACGACACGAAGCCACTGACCCCATCCTCGATTACCGCCGGCAACTCGGTCGTCGCCAGGGCCACCACTGGCATGCCGATCGTCATCGCCTCGACGACGGCCAGCGGCAGGCTCGTATACCGGATCGGGCTGAAGAGGAAGCGGTAGGGCGCGATGCGCCGGTGCAGCTCCCGATAGGGAATATCGCCGAGGCCACCGAACGCCTCCGACCCCATGCCGGCCACGTCGAGTGGGACTGCCTCTCGCGCCTCCAGGAAGAGGTCGTACCCGGCGATGCGATGGCGGCGCGCCATCTCGTTGACGACCGTGATCCCGCGGGCCAGCGAGCCATCGTAGGCAACGGTCGGGTCAATGGCGACGCTGTGCTCAACCACGGCGGTCGGAGTCCGGCCGTTGTCCCACATCAGCCGGTTGTAGTGCGTAACGTGGACCAGCAGCGTCTCCGGATCATCGACCGGATGGCGGGTATGCACCGGATCGGGCTGAGGCGTGTTGTGCTCCAGGTAGACCCGTGGCAGCCGCCGTTGCCCTGGACTCAGAATCTCGCCGGCGTCCTCGCCCCAATTCTTGGGCGTCTGGTAGATAACCAGATCGAGATCGAGGTCACGCACGGCCTCGGCCGGCACTTCCCGGAGCGAAGGCGGCAGATCGAAGGACGGCCCCCGGCCGCCGTATCCCTCCGGCTGCCCAGGCTTGGTTGGCAGATACCACTCGTGGTCGATTCGAGCCAGCGCGTTCAAGTAGCTGCCGTGGATATGCCAGATCAGGATCTTTAGCCGGCGCATGACACCTCCCAGGCGGGCCTCGGGGCGGCGGGCCAACATCCTCCAAGTTGGACG
>DASYWB010000298.1:0-13285 GCA_035936495.1 Thermomicrobiales bacterium | reverse complement strand
CGTCAGCGACAAGGTCCATGACGCGCTCGATGTAGTAGGCGGCCTCGGGCCGGCCGGCGCCGCGATAGGCGCCGACGGCCATGGTGTTGGTGTAGATGCCGGTGGCGTGGAATTCCAAGGCGGGAATGTCGTAGCAGCCGGCGGCCATGCGGCCGGTCAGCTCGGGGAGGTCAGTGGCTTTGGGGTAGGCGCCGAGGTCTTGGACAACGTTGATGCGGAGGCCGCGAAGCCTGCCGGTCTTGTCCGCGGCGACTTTCACGTCGGCCCATTGATCGCGGCCATGGTGAGTGGCGAGGAAGTTCTCGCTCCGGGTCTCCATCCACTTCACCGGCCGCCGGAGCTTATAGGCTAAGGCCGCGACGATGAAGTCTTCTTGATAGGCGGCAATTTTGACACCGAAGCCGCCACCGACTTCCGGTGCGATGGCACGGACTTGCGTCTGGCTCAGGCCAAGCGCTTCGGCGATGCTGTTGCGGTTCCAATGTGGCGCTTGGGTGGAGGTCCAGACCGTCAACCCACCGGTGACCGCATCGGGAGCGGCCGCGACGCCTCGTGGTTCCATGGGGACGCCAGCGAGGCGTTGGGAACGGATCCGAGCCTCGGCCGTGACTGGCGCGTCGTTGAAGGCAGCATTGACGTCGCCGTGGACGCGGTCCCAGCGCATCCCAATGTTGCCCTTGATGTCGTCGTAGAGTAGCGGGGCGTCGTCCTTCTGGGCGTCGCCGAGATGGGCGACGGTCGGCAGGGCATCGTAATCGACGATGACCGCTTCGCGCGCGTCCTCGGCCTGATACCGGTTTTCCGCGACGACCACGGCGACGGGTTCGCCGACGTAGCGGACGCGGTCAACCGCGATGGCCCAGGTCTCAGGCGTCGGGATCGCGTCGTCCGGACCCTCATCGGGGTCGCCCTGCTCGCCGCTGCCGCCCTCACCGCCACCGCCGGCAAGCGGACCGCAGAACGCCTTCAGCTCCTTGCCCGAGAATACGGCGACGACGCCGGGCATCGCCAGCGCATTGCTGGCGTCGACGTTGGTGATCATCGCATGACCGTAGGGGCTACGGACGATGGCCGCGTGCAGCATACCGGGGAGCTGGACATCGTCGACGTACGTCGAGCTGCCGGTAATGAGCCGTGGGTCTTCCTTGCGCCGGACTTCCGCGCCGACATATCTGCTCAGGACCATGATTACATCGCCTCCACAACTAGACAGAGTGCCGCTCAGAACCAGGCGCGACGGCGTTGCCCGTTCCGCCCGGTGGGATACCGTGGCACTATCCCGCCAGATCGCCTTGGCGTCAATGCCCCAAATCACACATGGGCGGCTGATCGCCGAGTTCGTCGCCCAAGGCATGAGTAGGCAATGACCCAAGTACCTGAGGGGGTTACTGGGATGAAAGTGAACTACGACCGGGAGACGGATGCGATGATCATCACGCTTCGGGATAGCCCCATAGACGAAAGTGATGAAGTACGGCCCGGCGTCATCGCCGATTTTGGGCCGGATGGCGGCATTGTCCGGTTCGAGATCCTCGGAGCCTCGCGGGTCATCGAGGATACGCGGCACGTTGAATTCGTCGCTCCGGCCGGGAATGACGACCCGCCCTGAGCCTGATACGGACTCCGGGTGATCACGTGGGATCAGGTCGCTCCGTGCTCAGCCGGCTTGGAGCCGGCCTATCCGGTGCAGCGCCGGGGCTTTCTAGCCCCGCGCGGCGGCTGCCCCGTGGGTCCATCCAAACACATGCAACCCGCGTCCGTATTAGACCTGTCCGCGGCGGCCTCGGGTCCTGCCGTTGGTGCCGGCAACTCCGACTGCACCCATGTCAGGCTCTTCGTCGATCGTCAGCCAGCCACGCCGGAACGCGGTGACAACGGCTTGGGTGCGGTCGTTGACGGCCAGCTTCCGCAGGATCGAGGTTACATGATTCTTGACGGTCTGGGCACTGATTCCCAGCGCAAAGCCGATCTCGGCGTTGGTCATGCCGTCGCTGACTTTCCGCAGAATCTCGAGCTCGCGCTCGGTGAGTGGCGCGAACGGGCTCGTGGATGCCTGGTCGTTGGCGCTATTCGAGCGGAACTGTTCGAGGACGCGAGCGGCGACGTAGGGCTTGTCAAGGAGCTGCTCGTTGATGACGTACTCGCCCGTGGCCGCGCGCTTGACCAGCATGATGAGCTCATCTTCCGGCACGTCCTTGCCGCAGTAGGCAGCGGCGCCGGCACGGATGGCCGAGAAGAGCTCATCGTCGCTCTCGGAGGCAGCGACGACAATGGTTGCCAGCGCGGGGAAACGGCGACGCATTTCGGTCGCGAGCGCGAGGCCGGGCGCGCTCGGCATCGTTGTGCCGACGATGACGACATCCGGTGAGTTCTCATCGGCAAGCTTGTAGCCTTCTTCGACTGTCTCGGCGCTACCAATGAGCTCGATCTCGTCGTCAGTTGAAAGGCAGCCAGCCAAGCCTCTGCGGTAAAGCGGCTCGTTTTCGATGATTAGAACCCGCACCGTGTCGCTCATCGAGTATCCCTTCAGCCTTGTCATTGATGCCCGGATAACCCCTTTCCGTCTTCACGCCCATCGGTGGACGTGCCATGCCGATGCGGGAAATGCACGTCGGAGGGTCATCCAGGCTGCAACGCCTGTCGATGACTAGTCTACGGCCCTATCCTGGGGACCTCCATCGTCCAATAGTCCTAATGACCGCGGTGTTGCCGGTACTTTATGGTCACGAGACAAGGGACTCAAGCCGTCAGGCGGGCTCAATCAACGGCGTGCCGCCCAAGCCCGGCGGGGGGTAAGGAATTGCGGAGCAAGCCCGCGATCGCGAGCAGGGTCAGCGCGTAGGGTAGCGCGACGAGCAGGTCTTGCGAGATCGGTAGGCCGAGTGCTTGGGACTGGATCTGCACCGCCTGGGCGGCGCCAAAGAGCAGCGTGGCGGCTAAGGTGCCGAACGGAGACCAGTTTCCGAAAATGACGGCGGCGAGTGCGATGAACCCACGCCCCTGAGTCATATTGGTCGTGAAGAAGGAGAGGTCACCAATCGAGAGGCTGGCGCCGCCGAGGCCGGCGAGGAATCCACTGCTGATGACGGCGGCGTAGCGGTACCGGCTGACCGGGATGCCGACGCTCTCGGCCGCGCGGGGGTGTTCCCCGGCAGCCATGACCCGCAGCCCGGATCGCGTGCGAAAGAGGATGTACCAGACGACTGGTACGAGCAGAAAGGCGAAGGGCACGAGGATCGAGAGCGAGGATGTGAAGCGGGGCAGCTGATCCACGGTTGGGGAGCGGCCCGATATGCCGAAGAGCCGTTGCAAGAGAAACGCGGGGATGCTGATGCCGAGGAGGTTGATGGCCGTGCCGGCGATGATTTGGTCGCCCTTAAACGTGATGCACCAGAGGGCAAAGACGGTCGCCGCCAAACCAGCCGCCAGAAGTCCGATACCAAGCCCGAGCAGCGCGTTCCCCGTGTAGTGACTGCCGGCGGCGGCGCCGAAGGCGCCGATGAGCATCAATCCCTCAAGGGCGATGTTGATAACGCCCGAGCGCTCGGAGAGTAAGCCGCCGAGCGCGGTGAAGAGCAGCGGGGTCGTCATCCGCAGCGTGGCGGTCAATAGGGCGAGCGTCAAGAAATTGTCCAGAACCAACCTCCTTGAAGCAGGCTTTAGATGGCTGGTGGCCCAGGGCGCCGCTCTATTTCCGGCTCCATGCCGACCGCGGCGGAGCGGTCCCGGCTCAAGCGACGTGAGCGAGTCCAGAATTGGAACCGCCCGAAGGCGGCGAACGCTGCTACCGAGAGGATCACGAGTCCTTGGACGATCAACACGATCTCTTTGCTTGTGCCGGCTCGGCTCTGCATCTGCGTTGCGCCAGCGTTGAGCGCGCCGAAGAGCAACGCCGCCATGACGACGCCGGCGGGGTGATTGCGGCCGACGAGGCTGACCGCGATGGCCGCGAACCCGTACCCCGCGGGCTGGTCATAATGCCGCCCTTGGAGGCCGAGGGTGTCGGAGGCGCCGCCCAGCCCGGCGAGTAGCCCGCTGGCGAGCATGGCGACGACGATCGTGCGTCCCCAGGAGATCCCCGCGTAGGCGGCCGCGCCGCGACTCAGGCCCACCGTACGCACCCGGTAACCGAAGGTGGTCCGAAAGAGGAGATACCAGAGGATCGCGGCCGAGGCCAGCGCCAGCACGATGCCGGCGTGGAGCCGTGTGCCGTCGAGGAGGGTAGCAAGAGCCGCGGTTGGCTCGACGGGGTCGGTAGCTTGGAAGTCGGGGTTGACCGCCAGGAAATCATCCCGGCGGAGTGCCGATGTGCTGATCTGAAACGCGATGTAGTTGAGCATGATGGTAGTGATGACCTCGCTGGCACCCGTTTGTGCCTTGAGCGCGCCCGGCAGCATACCCCAGAAAGCGCCGGCGGTGGCGCCGGCGCAGATCGCGAGCGGCAAATGGATGATGATCGGTAGCCCAAGGTCGGTGGCGCCAACGAGGCCGGCGGCGAGACTGCCGAGGAAGAACTGGCCCTCGATGCCGATGTTGAAGAGGCCGGCCCGGGCCGCGATCGCGAACGCGAGACCACCGAAGATCAGCGGTGTTGAGGCGACCAGGGTTTCGCTGATAGCGCGACGGCCGACGAATGCGCCCTCGAAGAGCGCGCGATAGGCAACGATCGCATCCTCGCCGGAGAGGACGATGATCAGCGCGCCGGCCAAGAGCGCGACGGCGATGGCGGCGAGCGAGCTGATGGCGCTTTGCAGCGCACCTCTAGCTCGCGACGGGTTGGCTTGCTGGAGCGTCGGCCTGGTCGCGATCATCGCCAGTTCGTCCTCCCATCCGCAGCCCGAGCTCCGTGCGGCTGACCTGGCCGCCGGGGAAGTCGCCGACGATGCGACCTTGATACATGACGAGGATACGATCGCTCAGATCGAGTATCTCATCGAGGTCGAATGAGATAAGCAGGATACCGCGTCCCTCGTCTCGCGTGCTGACGAGCTGGCGATGGACGAATTCGATGGCGCCGACGTCCAGACCCCGCGTCGGCTGCACGGCGAGGAGCGCATCCGGCTCCCGATGCAGCTCGCGGGCGATGATCAACTTTTGTTGGTTGCCGCCCGAGAGGTGCCTGGCAAGGGTGTCGGGGGACGGAGCGCGCACGTCAAAAAGGTTCATGAGGCGTTGGGTGATGTCGCGAGCGGCACCACCGTCGATCCGGCCGGACCGGCTGAATGGGGGCTCGCTCGCATTGCCAAGCAGGACGTTCTCGGCGAGGGTAAAGCCGAGGACGAGGCCGCGGCCATGACGATCTTCTGGGATGTAGGAGAGGCCGGCGCGCCGGCGCTCGCTGGGACCGGCGCGGGTGATATCCAGCCCCTTCAAGCGAAGCCGCCCAGCGTCGGGTTGGCGGAGGCCGGATAGAACTTCGACCAACTCGGTCTGGCCGTTGCCCTCGACGCCACACAAGCCCACGATCTCGCCCTGTCGAACGGTGAGGCTGATGCGGTCGAGACGGGTGATGCCGCCGCTGGTGACGGTGATATCCTCGGCGACGAGGACCGGTTCTGTTGGCGTAGCTGGTGGGCGCTCGACACGAAGCAGGACTTCTCGCCCTACCATGAGCTCCGCGAGCTCAGCGGCGCTGGTATCGCACGTCGTTCGCGTGCCGACGGTCCGGCCGCGGCGGATGACCGTGACCCGATCGCTGATCGCGGCGACCTCACGCAGTTTGTGGGTGATGAAGATGACAGTCCCGCCATCTCCTTTGAGACTCCTGAGAATGGTGTAGAGCTCTTCGATCTCAGGCGGGGTCAGAAGCGCCGTCGGCTCGTCCAGAATCAAGATGCGGCTGCCTTGATAGAGTGCGCGCAGGATCTCGACGCGCTGCTGGACGCCGACGGGAAGATCGCCCACGCTGGCGCGGGGATCGACCCCAAGGCCGTATTGCGTCGCTATGCCGGCGACCCGGCGCTCCGCCTCATCACGATCCAAGCGGAATGTGCTGGCCCCTTCGTTCCCGAGGATGACATTCTCGGCGACGGTGAACCGGGGGATGAGCATGAAGTGCTGGTGGACCATCCCCAACCCAGCGTTGACGGCGTCGCGCGGGCCTCGGAAGCGAACGGGCTGGCCGTGGAGCCTGATCTGCCCCTCGTCCTGGTGGTAGAGGCCGAAGAGGATGTTCATCAGCGTGGATTTGCCCGCGCCGTTCTCGCCGAGCAGCGCGTGGATCTCACCGGGTTGCACGGCAAGGTCGATGCCGTCATTGGCGACCACGCTGGCGAAGCGCTTGACGATGCCGTGCATCTCCACGGCGGGCGGGAGCGTGTCTCCGGTCGGCAACCCTCACCCCCTTTCTCGCGCCGGCAGTTTGGGACGACCGGGACCACCCGTGTGGCGGCCCACACGGGAGAACACGAGGTCCTCCCCTACGGTGTTCCCTTGCCATCAATGCAGGCCGACCTCGTGTCAGCCCGCGCGACGCCCTCAGGGTTTTATCGTTGCATCACGCGCCCGGCGTTGCAATAGGAGTGGCTTCGGGGGCCGGGACCGGCTCGAAGTCTTCCAGCTCTTCCTCGGTGGACGGAACGACGAGATCACCGGCGATGATGAGCTCCCCGTATCGAGCGGCGACGGCCATGTACTCCTCTTCCGCGTTGCCGACCGGATCGGTGAGACCGACACCACCCTCGGCGAGGCCGAGATCCTGAACCCCGCCCTCGAACGTCTCCTTGACCACCTGCTCGACGCCCGTGTAGACGGCGACGTCGACACCTTTGGTGACCACGCAGAGCTGGTGCTCGGCGCCGAGTTGCTGCTGATCGGTGTCGGCGGCGATGACCCAGAAACCGGGACCCTTTTCTCTGGCGGCGTCGAACGAGCCAATACCCGTCGCGCCGGCGACCGGGAAGACGATGTCGGCGCCGGCATTGTATTGAGCCAAGGTGAACTCCTTGCCCAGCGCCGGGTCGCCGAACGTGTCGGCGTAGGCGACTTCGACCGTCGCCTCCGGATTAGCGGACCGCACACCGGCTTCGAAGCCGACGACATAACGCACGACGGGTGGAATCTTCTGGCCGCCTACAACGCCGATCCGGTTGGTGTCCGTAGTCAAGCCGGCGACCACGCCACCCAGGAAGGCGCCCTCATGCTCCTTGAACACGACGGAGAGGATGTTGTCGCCCTCGGAGACCGCGTCGATGATGAGAAAGTTGTCGTCCGGATACTGCGCGGCGACTTCCGTCAGGGCGTCCGTGAGGAGGAAACCGACCGCGATCGTCAGTTCACCTTGCTCGGCAGCCGTCGTCAGGTTCGGTATGTACGACGCCGCGTCTTGCGACTCGATCACTTGCTCGGTGATGCCGAAGTCTTCTTTGGCCTCCAGGAGCCCCCTGTATCCAAGATCGTTGAAGTTCTGGTCCCCGAGGCCGGCGGTGTCGGTGACCATTGTGACGAGGATGTCACTTTGCGCTCGGATCGAGCGCGTGCCGGCTCCGAGCAGACCAAGCGCGGGCGCGACAGCCGCCCCCTTGATCACGATTCGCCGGTTCAGTCTCTGGGTGGACGTTCCGATTTTCACGAGGGTCTCCTTTTCGAATCTATGGACGTCGCTAGCATTGGGGCGGAACGCCTCGCGACGCGAGAGCCGCCCGCCCGGTGTGTGGCGATGGTAGCAGGCCGACCCGGTCTGGTCGAACCAGCGGACGGGAGCGGCCCGCGGTCTCGTCCAGGTGTTCAAATGCCGTTAGCTCACGGGGCTCGCCTCGGGAGTCGCCGGGCCCGTGCTTACCGCCGGGAGCGGAATGCTGACGACGGTGAACGGCAATTCGGGGTCGCCGCTCTGACGGGCGCCGAATTGGGAGTTGACCACCAAGGCTCGGCCATCCCCAGTGAGCGCGAGTGTCGTGGGATAGTTCAACGCGTCATCCGTGAAGGGCTCGCCGACTTCGCCGCTGAGAAAATCCTGGTCCAATTCGATCGGGACGATCAACTCTTGCTGGTTTTGGATCACGTAGAGTGTTTGGCCATCAAGGGCCAAACCGTCGCCGTTCAGCAGCTCGGCGCCACCAATGTCCACTTCCATCACTTCGCCAGTGGCGATCTCGATGCGGAAGAGCTTTCCGGTGGCGGACTGGACGACGAGGAGATATTGACCGTCCGGCGTGGCGACGATGCCGTTGGCGTTGAAGCCATCCCGTTGGAAGACGAACGGCGTGTCCGTGAAGTCGACGAACGATTCGATGGTGCCAAGCGGGTCATCCAACGTGATGCGCCACAGGATCGGATTGAACGAGTCGGTGACGTAGGCGACGCCATTGACGACCACCACGTCGTTCATGAACGTGTTGGGCGCCAGGCCATTGTCGAGGACGGTGATCGACTCGCCGGTGTCAGTGTCGTAGACGAAGACCTGGCCGCTATCGCCACCGGCGACGAAGAGGCGATCCTGGTCGTCGATGTCCATCCCGACGGCGGTGGTACGCCCGTCGGTGCCGCCATCGGAGAAGACATCGACCTCGCCCGTGTCGACGTTGCCCCGAAAGATCGTGCCGTCGCCGGTGCTACCGACGTAGAAGACATTCTCATCCGCGTCGAAGGTAATCCCTTCTGGATAGACCTGCTCTCCCGGCAGCTCATAGACGATGACATCGTCGTCGCCACTGATCGGTGAAGCCTCCGGCGTTGCCTGAGCACCGGCGCTCACCGGTGCCCCGAAGAGGCCGAGGAGAAGGAGTAACGCCGCGATGGTGCCGAGGTTCTTCGGTCGGAACGATGTCATTGTGCCCCCTTTACGTGCCGTGTTTGCCTGCATGCTATCGGATGTGATGATACATCCCGCCAGTGTCTCCGCAGAATCCGCGCCATCCACCCAACGCTTAGGAGGACGTCACGTCGCTTGGCCGGTCGACATTCGACGGCACGTCGGGAGCAAGCAGGGCTTCGGACTCTTCCGGGGATAGGGGCGCGTCGGCGATAGGCGTGTAGCCGAGGGCGAGGGATTGGGCGACGATCCCGCGGCGCACCAGCGCCTCGGCGGCGCGGAGGTTTTGCTCGATCGGGTGGCCGGGAAGGACATCGGTGAGCATCTCGCGGACCTGGCGCATCAGGTCGATGGTCTTGTTGAAAGTCAAGACGAGATCGCCCTCGGAGAGCGGAAGCTTCTCGCCGATGTCAACCATAGTCCAGCCGTGGCACCAGGCGCGGGCCGCCCCATAGAATCCGGGATTGTGCCCTTCCGAGATGAAGAGGTCGTGGTCACGCTCCTCGCCGAGCACATCGCGCTCGACGTCTTCCAAACGTCGCCGGAAGAGGATCAACTGGTCGGGCAAATCGAAGCGATTATCGTAGCGAACGTCCCGGTCGAAGCTGAACCAGGAGAAGACTTCGGCGAGGTCAGCCGGACCGAGATGGTCGAGGGCCCCGCGGTCGATGAGCTCGCAGAGGATGAGCCCGTCGTTGTCGAAGATATCGGCCAGCATGTCGGCCTTGGCGGTCGGATAGCCACGATAGAGATAGCCAAACCGGTGCAGGACGTCCCGGATGCCCCGGATCATGCCCCGGATGCGCAGATCCTCGGCGTCCGTCTCACGGGCTAGGAGATCTTCAAGGGCCGCCCGCTCTTTGACCAGCGCATCGACGAGCTTGAGATTCGCTCGATGCTCCTTCCGTAGCGGACAGGTGTGACATGGGTGAGCCTCGCGGGTTTCCTGGAGGGTCGCAACGTCGGACGCCGCCGCGGTGAGGTCGCTCTCAATGGTCTCAAGCACCTGCTGCCGGCGCTCCTGCTCACGCCGTCGATGCTCGGCGGCGAGTGCTTCGAGGTCAGGCAGTGCCAGCTTTTCGAGCCGGCGGTACAGGGCGCGGAGCGTAGCATGGTGAACGTGATCGAGCGCATTTGACACGTCATCCGGGGGATCGATGAGCGCTTCAGGCAATGCGACGCGTTCGTCAGGCAGGTAATCGACTTGGCGATACTCGGTCAGGAGGTCGATGACGCCATCGGCAAGGAGGAAACGGCCGACGCCGCCCTGGGCACCACGACCGAGAAAAATGCCCCAACCATGATGCCGGGTGTGGGCGACGAGCCCGGGTTCGGCGGAGCGGAAGACCCGGCGAAGCGCTTGGCGACCGGGCTCAGGCCAGGGCGTGGCGGTGTTGAAGATGTCGCGTTGCTCGGCAAGGTCCTGGCGGAGGCGGCGCTCGCGCTGCTCGGCGGCGGTGACGCTTCGTCCGAGGGTCAGATAATCGTCCAACAGCTCATCACCGGCGTCGAGGCCGATCAGGCAGCCATGGGCGCCGTGCGGAATGCAGGCAAGGTCGCCGCCGATCTCGACGATGTCCGCCTCGAGCTGGCGCATGCGCTGACCGCTTTGGAACTGGGCCAAACTCTGCTGCAGCATATGGCGGACCCGGTCCCCGTGAGGCGGGTCCCAGAGGTTGAGGACGGTGTTGTAGCGAATGGCGAATGCTGAGCGCACGGGCAGGAGGGGACCGGTCGCCACCTCGAGCATCTCCCGGAAGGGGATCCAGGGGGAAGCCGGGACCACGACGTGACCATCCTCATCCATGCCCCGGCGGCCGGCGCGGCCAGCCATCTGTTGGAACTCGTTGGGGATCAACATCCGGCGGCGGCGACCATCCCACTTCGTCATGCGGCCGACGACGACGGTGCGCGCCGGCATGTTGACGCCGAGGGCCAGGGTGTCGGTAGCGAAGACAACCTGCATCAACCCGCGGCTGAAAAGCACTTCAACCAATTGTTTGAGCACGGGGAGAAGGCCGGCGTGATGGAAGCCGATACCCCGCTCAGCAAGGCTCCCAATGATTTGGACCTGGTCTAACTCGCGGTCCTCCGGCCTCAGGCTTCCCAGGTAGCTATCGAGCACACCCCGGATACGCGCCGCCTGGTCGGCATCGATGAGATGCGGCCGCATGACCGCGAGACGCTCGGCGAAGGCTTGGCAGTCGTTCCGGCTGAAGAGAAAGTAGATCGCGGGGAGCAAGCCTTTGCTGGCGAGGGCATCGACGATCTCGCGCGGCTGAGGCTCTTCCGCCTGCTTGTGCTCACGATCACCGCCCACGTTTTGGCCGTGGCGGCCATGGCGGCTTCCACCTGCCTGCCCGCGGGCGCGAGTGTCCCGAAACTCACGGACGACCTGGCCGGAGGGATCCACGACATCGTGAAGCTCCCCGTCGACGAAATAGGAGAGTGAGAGCGGCACCGCGCGCTCGAAATGGGTGATGAGCCGAATTGGACGGTGAGTCCGGCCGATCCATGCGGCAATCTCCGCGGCATTCGAGACGGTTGCCGAAAGGCAGACGAGCTGAACGTGCTCGGGGCACAGGATGATCGCCTCTTCCCAGGTCGTGCCCCGTTCGGGATCGGCGAGATAATGAATCTCGTCGAAGATCACGCAATCGACGTCGTCCAAATCCCATGGGGTCTGGAGCAGCATGTTGCGAAGGACTTCCGTCGTCATCACGATGACCCGGGCGTCACGATTCTCGGAAACGTCGCCGGTCAGGAGACCCACCTCATCGCCGTAGATGGCGCGGAGGTCGCGAAACTTCTGATTCGAGAGCGCCTTGATCGGCGTGGTGTAGAGCACGCGGGCGTTGCGCCGGAACGCCTCGTAGACACCGAACTCGGCGACGATGGTCTTCCCAGTGCCGGTCGGCGCGGCGACCATCACGGATTCGCCGTGGATGAACGTGCGGATCGCATCGCGCTGAAATGGGTCGAGCGGAAACGGATAGAGTGTGGCGAATTGGTCAATGATCGCTTCGTTGGCGGGATCGGTGGGCGGTGGCGGAACGCTGGGAGCCAGACCCGGCATGACCGCTATCGCGGAGAGGGACCGGGCGGAATCCTGAACAACCTCGACGGATTGCCCCTTCGATGCCTTCTTCCGGGGCTTGACTGGCCGACGAGCGCGCTTCGATGTGGACGATGGATTGGGAAAGGTCACGATGCTCCTCGATAGATTGTGGTTCAGGTCAGGTGCAGGCGATAGCGTACCCTATCGCCGGGGGCGGTCGGCCTTCTCTCCCGGACTGTTTGAGCTCCCAGCCGCCGGTCACCGGCATGGGGGCGTCTCAAGGCAATGAGGGAGCGATGACGGCAGAGACGGTCCGCGATATCGGCGAGTTTGGGTTGATTGAGCGACTGCGGTCGGCGTTGCCTGACTCAGTCGCGAGCAGCGACGCCTTGCCGGTCGGCATTGGAGACGATGCGGCGGTCTGGCGGCCGCCGGAGGCGAAGCTCCTCGTCATCTCGACCGACTCGTTGGTCGAGGGGATTCATTTCCGGCTCGATCCAGGATGGAGTCGTTGGGCTGACGTCGGGCACAAGGCGCTGGCCGTCAACCTCTCGGACCTGGCGGCGATGGGAGCCGAGGTGGGCTTAGCAGTGGTCACGCTCGCCTTACGTGGCGACGAGGTTGTCGAAGAGCTCTTGACAGGATATCGGGCACTTGGCGCCTTGGCCGCTCGTTGGGGATGCTTGGTGGCCGGCGGCGACATCGTCTCTTCCCCAGTCGTCTCACTCCATGTCACCGTGCTGGGGCGGGCGCGAGGTGGCCGGGTCTTGCGAAGGGACGGCGCGCGCGTCGGAGACGTGGTCGGCGTCAGCGGGACACTGGGGGCGTCGGCGGCCGGGTTGAGGCTGCTGCGAGAGGGCCCGGCGGGTCCGCGTTCGAGAGCCGCCACCGCGAGCCAGTTGATTCAAGCCCACCGGAGACCGGAGCCCCGGCTCGATGTAGGCGAAGTGCTCCTATCACGAGGCGCGACCGCGGCAATGGACCTCAGCGACGGGATGCTCGGCGATCTCCCGAAGATCCTCGCCGCGAGCGGTGTCGCCGCCGAGGTCGATGTCGCGCGATTACCGGTCGCGGCCGCGGTACGTGCGCTCTTCCCGGAGGACTGGCAAGATCTGGCTCTGCGCGGCGGTGAGGATTTTGAGCTCCTCTTCACCGCGCCCCCGGAGGCGTTTACGGGGATAGCACGAGGCGCGGAAGCGATCGGCGCGACGGTGACCGCCGTGGGAAGGGTCATCGAGCAGCAAGGCAGGACATCAGCTGTGAGCCTTCGCGACGCGGACGGGAGGGTGAAGCCTATCGATTCGGGAGCCTTCGACCACTTCCGGTGAGTCATACGGGCTCCGGGTGACGGCGATGGGATGGAGCCACGGGGCTGCACCAAATAAGCCGGCTGCGCCGGCGGCGACTAGGCTCCCGGCGACCCCCGGGATTCCGGATGGACCCGGCATTCGCGATGCGAGACCGGGCGATGCGAC
>DASYWB010000297.1:0-3250 GCA_035936495.1 Thermomicrobiales bacterium | reverse complement strand
CTTCGCATCGACAGGCCCCGCGGTCTCATATGAGACCGCGGGGCCTGTCGATGCGAAGCGCTAGTCGCCAGCCGCCGCGGCGGCCGGCTTAGGCGCCAAGCGGCGCTCGACGAGCTCCGGCTGCGGCTGCTTGATGTTGCGGGCGAGGCCCAAGACCTTCAGCGTCTTGATCATGACCGCTGTTGGGTCGAACTGACGCCATCCCATCCCGTGATAGGCCATGCCAGGGAAGGCATGGTGGTTGTTGTGCCAGCCCTCGCCAAACGTCAGCATCGCGATGATCCAGTTGTTGCGGCTCTCATCACTGGTATCAAACGGACGCGCGCCGAACGTGTGGCAGATCGAGTTGACCGCGAAGGTCGCGTGCGAGACGAAGGCCATGCGAACCGCCCCACCCCAGAGCAGACCACTCCAGCCACCGATGAGGTACGGAATGACCAGGCCCAGCCCGAGCCAGACGAGGGTCGTCCGGTCGATGAACATGATCAGCGGGTCTTTCAGCAATTTGCCCGTGTAGCGCTCGCGGTCCGCCGGCGGGGCCTTGAAGAACCACCCAAGATGGGCATGAAAGAAGCCCTCGACCGGGCTATGCGGATCACCGTCCTCGTCGCTGAAGGCGTGGTGCTTCAGGTGATTCGCCGCCCAGTCGACCGGTCGTCCCTGGTTGGCCATGCAGCCAAGAATCAAGAAGACCGCGCGCACCGGCGCCGGTGTCTCGAAGCTACGATGGGTCAGCAGCCGGTGGAATCCCAGCGTAATGCCCATACCGGTCGCGAGGTAGAAGACGACAAAGAGCGTGACATCGGTCCATGACAGCCACTCTTGCCAGAGCTCGACCATCGCCCAGACCGTGCCGATGAGCGGACCGACGGCCCAAACCACCAGAACCGCCTTGTACAGCGACCCTGGCACCTTGCGGTCAAAGATCTTAATAATACCGAGCACGGCACCGACGATTGCCAGCGCCCATAACCACGTCATCCACTCTCTCCCGCGCCTGATCGCGCATCACTGACTGAGCTGTAGTAAACGCCATCAGCTCGATGGACTCCCTCCGCTGTTCAAGCGGTAAGGACAGTGTACGTGGTCCGGCACCCGAACACCAAGCCCTATGTGCTCAATCGAGTCGCTACGTAGCGCACGCTCCCTAACCGCCTACGGTGACATCCGGATCGATGCCGCCTTCATCACGGCCCGGAACGTAGCAATGAAAGAAAACCCGTTCTCCGGCTGCCACGAGACCGTGCGCTCGCCGGCCCTGTTCACTCCTGGGACGTAACATGCTTGATCGGCGCGCGCCTGATGATCGAAGTCCAGCTCGACCATGCAGCCGGATGGCAAGATCCACGGCTTTCGGTCCGGCGCCCGCCGCACAGCCTCACTGGCGCCTTCTCGGATACGGGCCACCGCGGTTTCCGGATGCAGGTGCAGCGCGGCAAAGGTCGAGTACCCCTCTTTGACCACGACGCCGACGACATCCTCGCCGAGCATGGCTTGAGTCTGGGAGACCGCTTTGTCATCGCCGGTCACCAGAACCACGGGGATGCCGAAATGACCGGCAACCGCCGCGTTGATGCCAAACTCTCCCGTCGAGCGACCATCCAGGCGCACGTCGTTGAGCCAGCCGGTCCACGTGTGGGCCAGCGGACCGCCCGGCGTTCCCGCCTTGGCATGGTAACCGGTGTAGAAGACCGCGCCGATACCTTCGAGGTCCACACCTTGCATCATCCCGAGCGGCTTGTCCGAGCCGCTAATGAACCGGCAGGAGGGGTGCAGATCCTCGGGGATGAGATTCCGCATGCCGTCATGGCTCTCGTTGACGATGACTTCTTCGGCACCGGCCGCGAGGGCGCCCTCAATCGCCGCGTTCACCTCGCGCGTCAGCCGAGCCCGGGCCCGCTCGTACTCGACGGTCGAGCTGGCTTCCTCGCCCGCCACCACCTCGGGCGGCATGACCTGGACCCAGGAGACCACGCCACAGACCCCTTCCATATCCGCGGAGATCAGGACTTTCACGGGCTTGCTTCCCTCATCCGACAATGCCAACGCGCCGTCCCAGGAGCCCGGGCGGCGCGCGTTCAATCTCAAATAGGGGCACGCGGGTGCCCGGCGAAATTAGCTGGCGTTCCGGCGGCGACGTCGCTCGGCCTTGCGCCGCTTCGCGCGGGACTCTTCCTGCACACTGATGAAGCGAAGCCCGCGGCGATGCTCTCGGATGATACCGGAGCGCTCAATACCCTTGGTAAACCGCCGGAGCAACTGATCGAAGCCTTCTGAATCCCGAATCTCTACCCGCATACGTGGTCCTCCACCTTGCTATCTCTCCCTTTTTATCGAAATCCGCTGGCGCCCATGCCGACAGACGGCGGTACACCGCCCAAGCTGCACGGAGTATACGATAGCGATACGCTTACGCGCATCAACATTGCCTTGGTCAGTCATGGGAGGAAGCGTGAACAGAACGGTCACCGGATTGGCCACGTATCCCGGCCGCCCTCATAGTCTTCATCTCCGAGACCTGCCCGCTCCCGAAGCGGGTTTCGGCGAAGTCGTGGTCCGGCCCCGGCGCGTGGGGATCTGCGGCACCGACAGAGAGATCATCGAGGCGACGTTTGGTCAAGCGCCCGCCGGAGAAGACGATCTCGTACTCGGCCACGAGGTACTCGGCATTGTCGAGTCCGTCGGGGATGGTGTGACCACGATCTCGCCCGGCGATCTCGTTGGTTCGACCGTGCGGCGTCCGGATGGCTGCCCCGCTTGCCGAGCCGGGCAACCCGATATGTGCTTGTGGCTGAACTACAGCGAGCGCGGCATTCTCCGCGCCCATGGATTCATGGCCGAACGATTCGTGGAGCGCGTCGAGCATCTCGTGCCCATTCCCACATCTCTCGAACCGGTTGGCGTGTTCCTCGAGCCGCTGAGCGTGGTCGAGAAGGCCTATCGTCAAGCGGTGCTCATCCAGCGGCGCATCACCAGTTGGCGGCCAGCGGCTTCGATCGTCCTAGGCGCGGGTCCGATAGGGCTGCTCCAAACCCTGCTCCTCCGCGAGCAAGGCGCGGAGGTTTGGACCCTCGCGCGTTCCGCCCCACCCAATCCCGCCTCTCGCATCGTCGAGGCCGCGGGCGCACACTACATCTCGACGCGGGAGACGTCGTTAGGCGAGCTTGCCCCGTCGCTACCAAACATCGATCTCATCATCGAGGCGACTGGCGTCAGCGACGTGATCGCCGAGAGCATGGCCGCGCTCGGC
>DASYWB010000296.1:0-10061 GCA_035936495.1 Thermomicrobiales bacterium | reverse complement strand
CGGCACGCTTGTGCCGTCCTCGCCAGGCTATGTCGCGGCGACCACCCCTCGCGGCTGCCTCGACGTTGGTTACCCCTCGTCTTCTCTAGACGAGCTGGAGCCATCGCTCTCGAGCGCGTCCACTCCGATCAGAGAGAACATACCGTCTCCGCCAGCATCGGCCAGAGAGGCCGTGCGATCATCGGTTGGTACGAGCCCCTGCTCCATGAGCGCGCGGAGATCTTCCTCGCTCGCGGCCTCCACTGCCTCCTGCTCCCGCCCGCCATCACCCATCGCCGTGAGCGTGACCTCATCGAGGGCCGTCACGTATTCCTCGGCGCGGCCACCAAAGCCGGAGCCGGCCGGGATCAGCTTCCCGATGATCACGTTTTCCTTCAGGCCGCGCAGGTGATCGACCTTCCCGTTGATCGCCGCCTCGGTCAGCACCCGGGTCGTCTCCTGGAAGGACGCCGCCGAGAGGAACGAGTCAGTCTCTAGGCTCGCCTTGGTGATCCCTAACAGGACCGGCATCGCCGTGGCCGGCTCTCCACCCTGTGCGAGCCCCGCCTCGTTCATCTGATTGAACTCGAAGCGGTCGATCCGCTCCTCCTGCAAGTAGTCCGTATCCCCCGGATGGATGATGCTAACCTTGCGCAGCATCTGCCGGCACATCACCTCGATGTGCTTGTCATTGGTGTTCACGCCTTGAGAGCGGTAGACCTTCTGCACCTCATCAATGATGTACTTCTGGACCGCGTCCCGTCCTAGCGTGATTAGGATCTGCTGCGGATCCTTGGCCCCATCGGTCAACTGCTGACCAGGCGTGACCATGGCGCCGTCTTCGACCAAGATTTGATACGCGACCGGGACTTGGTGCTCTTCCCGCTCTTCCCGCTCCTGCCGGACATAGATGGTCCGGTCGTCCAGCAGGAAGATGCCGTCAATTTCGGAATAGAGTGGCTCATCTTCTGGGCCGGTGGCGAGAATCGTCTTGTCCTTGACCACGACGGCACCCGGCGCCAGTGCCACCTGCCATCCCGGTTCGAGCATATAGGTGCGCGAGTCGTGCTCCTGGCTGGTAATCACGAGTAGACGACCAGCGTCCGTCTGCTCGATAGAAACGACGCCTTCCTTCTCCGAGAGCAGCGCGGCCCCCTTGGGAACCCGAGCCTCGAACAGCTCCTCCACACGTGGCAAACCGGTCGTGATATCCGCTCGTGCCACACCACCGGTATGGAAGGTCCGCATCGTCAATTGCGTGCCCGGCTCGCCGATGGATTGGGCCGCGATGATCCCGACGGCTTCGCCGAGGGCGACCATCTCGCCCGTCGCCAAATCCCGTCCATAGCATCTCCGGCACACCCCGTGGGTCGCCTCACAGACCATGACCGACCGGATATGGATCTTCTCCAGACCGGAGTCGATGATGTCGGCGACGAGATCACGTTGCTCGCCGGAATCTCCCGCGGCGCGGTCGGTAATCTCCTGCCCCGCGTCGACGATGACGTCGCCCGTCTCCGGGTGGACGATCGGCGAGGCCGCGATCCGGCCCGCGATCCGGCTCCGGAACTCCTCCGCGGTCAATGGCCGGCCACTGCTGTCCCGTGCTTCCGTCCAAACACCCTGCTCGGTGCCACAATCCTCGATGGTGATCATGACATCCTGGGCCACGTCACAGAGCCGCCGGGTGAGATAGCCCGAGTCGGCGGTCCTGAGCGCCGTGTCGGCCAGACCCTTTCGGGCACCGTGCGTGGACAAGAAGTACTCGAGAACCGTCAGACCTTCTCGGAAGTTCGAGCGGATCGGGATGTCGATGATTCGGCCTTCGGGGTCGAGCACCAGTCCACGCATTCCGGCCATCTGGCTGATCTGATTCATGTTTCCCTTCGCGCCCGAGTCCGCCATCATATAGACGGAGTTCTGGCCACCAAGGCTCGCTTCCACGTCGTTCGCGATCTCGTCTCGGGCGCTGTTCCAGATCACCTCTAGCTCGCGCAGCCGCTCTTCCTCGGTGACGAGACCACGCCGGAACTGCTTGTCGAGCCGATCCGCCTCCGCGTCCGCCACTTCAAGCCGTGCCGCCTTAGTCCCCGACATCGTCACGTCAGAGACCGCAATACTTATCCCGCCCCGGGTCGAGAACTCGAAGCCGACCTTCTTGATATCGTTCACGATCGCCGCGGTCTGCCGCGGATCGCGGAAGATCCGATACGCATCGGCCACGACGCCCCGGAGCTGCTTCCGGCCCATCGTCTCGTTGTAGTACTTGCCCATCTCCGCTGGGAGCGCCAAGTTGAAGAGCACGCGGCCCACGGTCGTCTCAATGCGATCCTTCTTGCCCAACGCGTTGTACCGATCCGTGAAGACCGTGACTACGGCTTGCACGTCAACGGCGCCACAGTCGTAGGCGACCCTGACCTCTTCGAGCGAGGAGAAAACCTTGCCCCAACCACGCGGCACGGTGCCCCGCTCGACGTCGCCGGCGTAATCCCGCTCGTTGGTCATGTAGTAACACCCGAGCACGATGTCCTGCGTCGGCGAGACGATCGGATCGCCGTTGCTCGGTGAGAGGAGGTTATTGATCGACAGCATCCGTTCGCGCGCCTCGTTCTGGGCTGCCCGCGACAGCGGCACATGCACCGCCATCTGGTCACCGTCGAAGTCGGCGTTGAAGGCGGAACAGACCAATGGATGAATCTGAATCGCCGATCCCTCGATCAGGCGCACCTTGAACGCCTGGATGCCCAGGCGGTGCAGCGTCGGCGCCCGGTTGAGCAACACCACGTAGTCCTCGATCACGTCTTCGAGAACTTCCCAGACACGAGGATCGACGCGCTCCACGAGTCGCTTCGCCGCCTTGATGTTGTGGGCGTAGGCCCGTTCCACCAGGCGCCGCATGACGAAGGGCTTGAACAGCTCAAGCGCCATGCGCTTCGGCACACCACACTCGTCGAGGGCCAAGTCGGGGCCCACCACAATCACGGAACGCCCGGAATAGTCGACGCGCTTGCCGAGCAGGTTCTGCCGGAATCGCCCCTGCTTCCCTTTGAGGAGGTCAGAGAGGCTCTTCAGCTTGTGCTTCCCGGAACCCGACACGACACGGCCACGCCGGCCATTGTCAATTAGCGCATCGACCGCCTCTTGAAGCATGCGCTTCTCGTTGCGGACGATGATATCGGGCGCGCCCAATTCCAACAGCCGCTTCAACCGGTTGTTCCGATTGATGACACGCCGGTATAGGTCGTTCAGGTCACTAGTCGCGAACCGCCCGCCATCCAGCTGGACCATCGGCCGCAACTCGGGCGGAATCACCGGCAAGGCCGAGAAGATCATCCAATGCGGCTTGTTGCCACTCTTCCGAAGCGCCTCGACGACCCGGAGCCGCTTCGTGGCCTTCTTTCGCTTGACGTCGGACGTCGCCTGCATCTCATTGCGCAGCTCGAGCGCGAGTTGGTCAAGGTTAGTCTTCTTCGAGATATAGTCATGGATCGCCTCGGCGCCCATCCCAGCCTTGAAGACGCCGTCTGGGAGCAGCTCCGTCAGCTCACGGTACTGCGTCTCAGTAAGAATCTGCAGTTCCTGAAGGCTGGCGATCTGCTTCAGCAGCTCGTCGCGCTGCAGCTCCTCTTCCTTGATCTGCTCCTCCAGGCGCGCCATGATCTTCTTCCGGCGTTCCTCTGCCTCATGGCCAAGCTGGTCCCGCTCGGCACCGGTGATGGCCTCGGTGCCCGAGGACTCATTCAGGGCCCCGCTCGTCACCTCCTCAGCCTCTGCCGCATAGGCGTCT
Source organism: Thermomicrobiales bacterium (assembly GCA_035936495.1). Lineage (GTDB taxonomy): Bacteria > Chloroflexota > Chloroflexia > Thermomicrobiales > UBA6265 > DASYWB01. The sequence goes on along the minus strand of DASYWB010000296.1, from coordinate 6,295 downwards.
TCCAGCGCCGTCAGGCGATCATCGTTCACGGCCTGGTCGGCCTTGACGACGATCCGGCCACGCAGCGCCTTCTGCTCGGGTGCCGCCTCGCCCCTGAGGGCTTCAAGCTCGGCCTTGAGGGTCTCGTACTCGCTCCGCAGCGCGCCGAGCGCTGTTTCCTGACGCTGCTGAATCGCCTCGCTCAAGTTGCGCGCGCCCTCGGTGAGGTTCGAAACGTCAAGTCCGTGCTGCTCGGCGATCTGAGCCAGCTCCTGTTCGGCCTCGCCTCGGAGCTCGGCCAGCGTCTCCTCGTGCAACTCGTTGATGTCGTCGATCGCCGCCTGCTTCGCCTCCTCGTTCACATCGGTGACGAGGTAGGACGCGAAGTAGATGATCCGCTCCAAGTTGCGCGGCGAGATATCGAGCAGCAACCCGAGGCGACTCGGCGTGCCCTTCACGTACCAGATGTGCGTCACTGGCGCCGCGAGCTCGATATGCCCCATCCGCTCACGACGGACCTTCGATCGCGTCACCTCGACGCCACATTTGTCACAGACGGTACCAGCGTGGCGAATCCGCTTGTACTTACCGCAGTAGCACTCCCAATCCCGAGTCGGGCCGAAGATGCGCTCGCAGAACAGGCCACCATGCTCGGGCTTCAGCGTTCGATAGTTGATCGTCTCCGGCTTCGTCACCTCACCGTAGGACCAGCCCCGGATCGCCTCTGGTGATGCCAAGCGAATCCGAATCGCGTCAAAATTATTGACGTCAAGGACGCGGTTGCGGTCGGGGCGGTCGGCCCGAGAATACCCGCCCGCGGTGCTGAGCGGGCCGAGGCCCGCCGGTCGTGTCGGACGCTGATCGGGCACCGCGATTTCGGGCGAAAGGTCATTAACTGTCGTGCTCAAGAGAACTCCCTCCAATGGAGAATGCGTGGATCGGGGATGGCGGTTGGCGATTCAGACAGGGCCCGCAGAACACGACGCCCTATCTGATGCCAACCAGTGATATCAGGCGTTAGTCGACCGTCCGCTCGAATCCGCTCAGGTTGATGCGGTCCAGATTCGACAGGAGGTCACGGGACGTATCCTCGGCGAACTCCACCGTTTGCTCGTCCTCGTTAATCACATCGATCGAAAGCCCGAGCGAGCGCAGCTCCTTCACGAGCACCTTGAAGCTCTCGGGAACGCCGGCTTCCGAAATCTCGTCGCCCTTGACGATGGCCTCGTAGGTCTTGACGCGCCCGATGATATCGTCCGACTTCACGGTCAACATCTCTTGCAGGATGTGCGCGGCGCCGTACGCTTCGAGCGCCCAGACCTCCATCTCGCCGAACCGCTGCCCACCGAATTGTGCCTTTCCGCCGAGCGGCTGCTGCGTCACGAGCGAGTAGGGTCCTGTCGAACGAGCGTGAATCTTGTCCTCCACAAGGTGGGCGAGCTTCAGCATATAGATCACGCCGACGGTCACGGGCCGGTCGAATTTCTCACCCGACCGTCCATCGTAGAGATCCACTTTGCCGTCTTCCGGCAGCCCAGCCTCGCGGAGGGCGGCCCGGATCTCTTCCTCCTTCGCGCCGTCAAAGACGGGCGTCGCGACCCGGTAGCCCATCTCCCGCGCGGCCCAGCCGAGATGCGTCTCCAGCACCTGCCCAAGGTTCATCCGTGACGGGACGCCGATGGGGTTGAGGATGATGTCCACTGGTGTCCCGTCCGGTAGGTAGGGCATGTCCTCGATCGGAAGGATCCGCGAGATCACCCCCTTGTTGCCGTGACGGCCCGCCATCTTGTCGCCTTCAGAAATCTTCCGTTTCTGCGCGATGCTGACCTGCACCTTCTCATTCACGCCAGCCGAGAGCTCGTGGTCCGAGCTTTCGTCGCGGCGGAACCGCTTGACGTCGATCACGATTCCCCGGACACCATGGGGCACCCGGAGCGAGGTGTCCTTCACCTCTCGCGCCTTCTCGCCGAAGATGGCGCGAAGCAGCCGCTCCTCGGCGCTCAGCTCCGTCTCACCGCGCGGCGTCACCTTGCCCACGAGGATGTCGTTGGGCTGGATCTCGGCGCCGATCCGGATGATCCCGTTCTCGTCCAGATTCGCGAGGCTCTCTTCACCCACGTTGGGGATGTCCCGAGTCACCTCCTCTGGTCCCAGCTTGGTGTCCCGGGCCTCCGCCTCGTACTTCTCGATGTGGATCGAGGTGTAGACATCGTCCCGCACCAAGCGCTCGCTGAGCAGGATCGCGTCCTCGAAGTTGCCGCCTTCCCACGGCATGAACGCCACAACGACGTTCTGACCCAGGGCCAACTCGCCGTTCTCTGTCGAGCTGGAGTCCGCAATGACCTGGCCCGCCTCGACCCTGTCACCCTTGCGGACACTCGGCCGCTGGTTGATACAGGTGTCCTGGTTGGACCGCACGAATTTTTGCAGGTTGTAGACGTGCTCGGTCCCATCCTCTTCAACGATGGTGACGCTTCGCCCGCTCACCTGCGTGACCGTGCCGGCGTGGCGGGATACGACCACCTGGCCCGAGTCCTTCGCCGCCTGGTACTCGACGCCCGTGCCGATCACCGGCGCCTGAGGGCGGAGCAGCGGCACGGCTTGCTTCTGCATATTTGCGCCCATCAGCGCCCGGTTCGCGTCATCGTGCTCCAGGAACGGGATGAGCGCGGTACCAACCGAGACCACCTGCTTCGGTGACACGTCCATGTATTGGACCTGCTCCGACGGCAGTTCCGGGAAGTGGTGACCGCCTCCGACGCGAACGACCACCCGGTTTGGAATGATTCGGTCGTTCTCATCGAGCGGCGTATTCGCCTGGGCGATGATGACCTGCTCCTCCTTATCGGCTGGCAAGTACTCAATGAGTCCCGAGGCGACGGCCTTGATCTGCACCGCCTTGACGCCCGCCTTCTCCAAAGCGTTGATCGTCTTGTCCGTGATCTCCTCGCCCGCCTTGGCGATCACCTTCTCGGTCCCTGGGGCAACCGCATCCTCGCGGAGGATCTCCCCCGCGAGCGGGATAATCGGATCATTGACGAGCACCTGCGAGACCACCCGGCGGTACGGCGTCTCGATAAAGCCGTACTGATTGATCTTCCCGTACGTCGCGAGCGAGCCGATCAGCCCAATGTTCGGACCCTCCGGCGTCTCGATTGGGCAGATGCGACCATAGTGGGAAGGGTGAACGTCCCGGACGTCGAATCCGGCCCGGTCGCGGGACAGACCGCCAGGCCCAAGCGCCGAAAGCCGGCGCTTATGGGTCAGCTCTGCCAGCGGATTGGTCTGGTCCATGAACTGCGAAAGCTGGCTGCCACCGAAGAACTCGCGGACCGCCGCCATCACCGGCCGGGTCGTGCTGATCAGCCCTTGCGGCGTGACCGTCTCCGGGTCTTGGATCGTCATTCGCTCGCGAATGCCGCGCTCCAACCGCTGGAACCCGGTACGGACGTGCATCTGAATCAGCTCTCCGACGGCTCGGATCCGCCGATTCCCCAGGTGATCGATGTCGTCCGCTTCGCTCAACCCGTTATTGAGGCGGATCATCTCCTTGACGATGGCCACCAGGTCGGCTTGGGTCAGGATCCGGCTATCCGACTCGGCTTCGTCGCCGGACTCCCCGTCTCGCTTGTGTAGACGCCCGTTCAACTTGTACCGGCCCACCCGCGCGAGATCATAGCGACGCTCGTTGAAGAACAAGTTCTCCAAGGTCGATGTCGCGTTCTCGCGGGTTGGCGGGTCGCCTGGCCGCAACCGGCGGTACAGCTCGATCAGCGCCTCGTCCCGCGTCTTGGTTGGCTCTTTCTCCAGTGTCGTCGCGATGAACCGCCGATCTGGATTCGTGTCCACGTCGGCGAACAGCTCAAGCAACGCTTCGTCGTTCTCGATGCCAATGGCGCGGAGCAGGATCGTGACCGGCATCTTCCGCTTGCGGTCGACCTTGACCGAAAGCACATCCCGATTCGATGTCTCGAACTCGAGCCAGGCGCCCCGGTTGGGAATGAGCTTGGCCGTCGATAGCAACTTGCCGGTCGTACTATCTTGCTCACGCTCGAAGTAGACACCCGGTGAGCGCACCAACTGGGATACCACCACGCGCTCGGCGCCGTTGATGATGAACGTACCGTCCGAGGTCATCATTGGGAAGTCGCCGAGGAAGATGCCCTCGGACCCTGTCTCCTTGATTTCACCGGTCTCGCGCAACATAAGCCGGGCAGAAATGCGCAGTGGCGCGGCGTACGTGATGTCATGTTCCCGGCAATAGACCTCCGCGACCCGCGGGTCCCGCTTGGCCCGCTCTTGCTCCTCACCCTTCGGCATCCGTGTCCATGGGGGGTCGAACCGGGGCTCGGAGATCGTCAACTCCATCTTCCGGTGGTGATCGGTGATCGGCGAAATCTCGTCGAGCAGCTCCCGCAAACCATCGGCGACGAACCACTCAAACGACTCCAGTTGGACCTGGACGAGATTCGGCATCTCGATCGCGGTCGGAATGCGCGAGAATGTGCGACGATTGACACCCTGATTCGAGACGACCTGTCGCGATCCCGTTACCACCGCCAGCGCCGTCATGTCAGACCTCGTAATTTTCTCAACGGCCATGCCTGGCTCCCTCCCTATGCTCGCGGTGCTGACCCGTCTTTCCGTCCGGCCATCCTTCGTACTGCTCTGCAAATTTGTGTTGTACTCCCATTGAATTCCCGCCAGCGGCCCGCGCTATCACACTCCACGCACCGTCCCCCTAGACATTTCGCGACGACGGTTTATCATTGTTTGAGGCGCGCTCTACTAGCGCTCGCGGCGCGCCACGGTGGACACGCCGAAGAGGGAGGGCAAAAAATCCCCTCCCAAATGATTGGCACTTTCATCCCCATATTGCAGCACGCGCTGTCCTGTTGAACCTGCCAGTCGTAACGACCTACTCCCTCTGTGGCACGAAAGAGAATCATACCGCATTGTTTCCCGTCCGTCAACCCGTCGTGCGGCTTTTTTCTCGTGTCTCCTGGGGAATGGACGTTATGACGATCGTCATCATTCGGCAGTGGCTGGGATATCCTTTCAGTGATATCTCACGGCTCCACTCCTATCATCGGCTGCCCCTCGCGGTTCGTCCGCGCCTTGTAGAGCCGTCCATCCTTCGCGGTGATGTACAGCGTACCCAGGTCCGCGTCGCCGAAACAGCAGTTCGTCGGCTCAGCGGGCACCGGATGCTCCTCTAAGATGGAGCCATCGCTCGCGAACACGACGATGCGGGGTCCCGGCCCACTCTCCGCCCAGCCCGCGGCGGCGACGATATATCCCTTTCGATCCACCCGCATGCCGTCGATCCCACGATGCTGACCAAAATCGTGCAGAACCCGCGCGTCGCCCAGGCTTCCATCGGCGCGAACGGCATAGGCCCGGAGCTGGCGGACACCCTCCGGCGCCGGCGGCGACTCGGCGACGTAGAGCGTCTGTTCGTCGGGGGAGAAGGCCAGGCCATTCGGCCGCGTGGTGTCGAACGTGACGCGGGTGATCGCGTAGCTGCCGCTTCCATCAGGATCGAGACGGTATACGGAGTCGTGCGTGAGCGCCATCGTCTCGCGCTCCCCGTATCGTGGGTCGGTGAACCAGATCCGACCTTGCCGATCCAGGGCGATATCGTTTGGACTGTTCAGTCGCTGGCCCTCGTATGCCTCAGCCACCACTATGCGGCTGCCATCTGGATCATAGCGGACAATGCGGCCTGCGCCGCTTTCACAAGCATAGATCCGACCGGCAGCGTCAACCGTCAAGCCGTTCGCTTCGTTGGTCTGTTCGGCGAATAGGGCGACCTCACCGCTCACCGGCTCATATCGCAGAATGCGGCTCGCCCGCATGTCCACGAACAGCACGCCACGACCATCCCACACGGGACCCTCGGTGAAGCCGAACACGCCACCGACTGCCTCGAACGTCCACGTCGATATCGATTCCGACATCCCGTCCCTTCCCTGGTCAGTGCATCCCTCGCCAGGTTTCGCGTGGGGCGACGTCATCCTCCGTGGTCCGCTTCACCGTCGCGTCATCGCGAGAAAGGACCTCTGGCCGCAAACGGATGCCTAAGCCGGGTCCCTGGGGCAAGTGCAAGTGACCATCGCGCAGGATCGGCTCGCCTTCGACCAGTTCATCATAGTACGTCTCATAGAAGACGCGGGGCGTCTCCATCAACGAGGCGTTCGGGACATTCAGGAGCACATGGGCCGACGCCCAGAGGTTGACGGGTCCCGAATGGTCATGGGGTGCGAGGGGAACGCCATGGGCCTCGGCCATGGTCGCCATCTTCTTGAGCTCCGAG